>JAURXC010000397.1 GCA_030654645.1 Deltaproteobacteria bacterium
GGCCTTGAGGATATAAATCCCCTTGGCGGTCTCAACCGGTCCGCCAAGTTCACCCTGTTTCAGTTCGAGCGCCTTCTTGAGCACTGCAGCCTCACCGGCCAATGCGGCAACCGGGTTATTGGCCGGGAACAGCGGAGTCTCCTGGATCTTGAGTCCCAGCTTCCCTGCTACCAGGTTCAGATCACCTGACTTGATATCTTTGTAGAGCGTATCGGCAGCCAGCTCATAAGCCTGCTTGGCAGCCTTCTGTCTGGCGGCATCCGACTTGACCTTTTCCCTGACTTCGTTCAACGGCATGATGCCGTCCTTGCCCTGCCAGCGATCGATATTCTTCTGATAGAAGGTCTGAATCTCCTCGTCACTGACAGACACCTTGGCAACTTGGGAAGAGATGTCCATCAGAACGTAGGAAAGAGCCACTTTTTCCTGGGTCTTGAATTCATTCTGGTTCTTCTGCAGATAGTCGTTCAGTTCGGCGTCACTCAGTTTCACTTCCGCAATAACGTCCGAGGGCGAATAGGCAACATACTCAAGTTCGATCTTGTCGTTATTCTTCTTGAACTGGGCCAGGGCATCCGCATCGGAAACGGTGGCCTTGTCCTTGATCGACTGACGGGCCTTCTTGAGTATCAGCTCTGCCTCCTGCCCCTCTTCAAAGTCATTGGCGGTCATGCGATTTGACTTGAGCAACTGTTGATATAGGTCAAAGCTGAATTTGCCGTCTTTTTGAAACATGGGCATCGCCTCGATCGAGCCGGAGACTTCCTCTTTGGAAACCTTTATGCCCATCGACTTGGCTTCCCTGGCTACCAGCAGGTTGTCGATCAACCCGTCCAGTGCGACCTTTTTGAGCCCCAGCATTTTCTCCATCTCGGGAGGAATCGATTGGCCATAAATCTGCTGGTACATGTTCCTGATGCGCTGATAGGCATTTTGATACTGCTCAAGCGTGATTTTTTTGCCGTTCACCTTGGCGGCATAACCGCCCGAACCGCCCACTCCATCACTGCCCTTGCCCCATACCAGGAAAATAGTCCCGATAAAGGAGAGCACGATTATTACAAAAACCAGTTTGACAATAATCGACTCTTTCTGCTTGCGGATGATATCCAACATAAGTTGATGCTCCTTAATAGCTGTTGTGCATGCAAAACGCCGCTGACGGCGGCGGGAGCGTCATACTACTATACGTCTTATTTGATTGCAAGCGCTTGTTTGATAACGGCTGCAGCCCACATAAACAGCAGCTTCAATATACTCTTGAGTTTAGACAGCCATTCAGGTACGCTTCTAATTTACCGCTATTTTAATTATAGCCACACCGCATATTCTGGACACGGGAGCACTATGAACACCGAATTCATACCCAAATGGGTAGCATGGGAAACCACGCAAAGATGCAATCTGCACTGCGTACACTGCCGCTGTTCCTCGGAGATAACATCATCCGAAGGCGACTTCACCACCGAGGAAGGCAAGAAGCTCCTCAAGGACATAGCCGACTTCTCCAAACCGGTTGTCGTGCTCTCGGGCGGTGAACCGCTCCTGAGACCCGATATCTTCGAGCTGGCCGAATACGGAACATCGCTGGGCCTGAGAATGTGCATGGCAACCAACGGCTCGCTGGTTGACGACGAGGTCTGCCGGAAGATGAAACAGGCCGACATAAAGATGGTCTCGCTGTCGCTGGACGGCTCCACCGCCGAAATCCACGACAATTTCCGCCAGTCGCCCGGCTCCTTCGACGGCGTTATCCGGGCAGCGGAAGCATTCCGCAAAAACGGCCAGAAGTTCCTGATAAACTCGTCATTCACCAAACGCAACCAGAACGACATCGCCAGCACCTTCAAACTGGCAAAATCACTCGGCGCCACCGCCTGGTACATGTTCATGATCGTCCCCACCGGCCGCGGCGAAGATATCATGAGCGAGCTGATCTCCAAGGAGGATTACGAGGAGATCCTGGACTGGCACTACCAGCAGGAAAAAACCGAGGACGACATCCTGATGCGCCCCACCTGCGCGCCGCACTACTACCGGATAGTACCGCAGAAGGCAAAAGCCGAGGGAACCAAATTCGAGCGACGCTCACTGACCTTCTCCACCGGCGGCGGCAAGGGCTGTATCGCCGCCCAGACAATCTGCCTGATTGACTGCTTTGGCAACGTGAAGCCCTGCTCGTATTTCCACCGCACCGCCGGCAATGTCAAGCAGACACCCTTCCGGGAGATCTGGGAAAATTCAAAGATCTTCAATGACCTGCGGGACTTCAAGTCCTACAAGGGCAAATGCGGACAATGCGAATACCTGAACGTCTGCGGCGGCTGTCGCGCCAGGGACGACGCGGTCCACGGCGACTACATGGAAGAGGAACCGTTCTGCAACT
>JAURXC010000403.1 GCA_030654645.1 Deltaproteobacteria bacterium
AAGGGACTGGTCAACGTCGAGGAAGAGGAAAAGCGCCTGCTGAAGGAGATCGGCAAGATCGATAAAGAGATCGAAATGTTCTCCAAGAAGCTCTCCAGCCCGGCCTTCGTGGACCGCGCCCCGGCCGAGGTGGTCGAGAAGGAGCGCCAGAAACTGGCCGAGGTGACCGGCAAGAAGCAGGTTCTGGAAGAGAGTCTGGACAAGATCAGGAAGTTGAAATAGGAAACGTAATCGGTCCTGAGGCTCAAGCCATTAAAGCGGAATACGATTTCAGCAGGTGGTATCGGCAATGACCTGCGATATGTGCGGCAAAGAGGGTGTTACTATCAAAAAAGTAACCAGAAGTTTTGGTAAGAAAAAGAATCTGCTGATTGTTGAAGATATCCCGGCGTTTTTCTGTCCGTCATGTGGAGAAAGCTATATGTCAGCTGAAACCATGCACGAGATTGAACAAATCAAGCTGCATCGGCACAGCTTTGCCGTTAAGCGCCCAGTGGAAGTTACCGCTTTTTCATGACCAAGAGAGTTTTCCCTTAGTTACCAAACTCCTGCTGCGTAACAAGGTTAAAAAAAAGAAAGGAATCCCCGTGGTTCTTGCGTTTGAATGGGATGCAAGCAAATCAGCTGAAAACCTGAAAAAACATGGTGTGCGTTTTGAGGAAGCCAAGGCCGTATTCAATGACCCGTTACTGTTGACCTTTCCCGACCCGGAACATTCAGATCACGAACACCGCGCAATCAGCATCGGAATATCTTCGCATTCAAGGATACTGCTGGTAGTCCATACAGACAGAAAAGGCAAGGTGCGGATCATCAGCTCCCGCAAGGCGACAGTAAAGGAGAAAAAGTTATATGAAACCTACTGACACAACAACTCCGGACGCCATGAAGAAAGAATATGATTTTACCGGAATTACAGGAGTCCGTGGTAAGTACCAAAAAGCGTATCGCAAGGGACATACCGTGACCGTTCATAATGACGATGGAACCACGACAGTGCAATATTTCACCCAGGAAGACGGTGCTGTAATGCTTGAACCGGATGTACAAAAATATTTTTCAACATCCGAGGCGGTGAACAAGGCGTTACGGATGCTAATCAGTGTGTTTCCCGATAAAAACAACAAGCTGAAAACGGCACACAGATAACATGAAACACCCATCCGCAATTAGCCAAAGTTCTTCCACAGCAGGACATTGCCGGTTCTCTAAATTGGACTTTTGTTGTAGAAGAGACACTTGCTTATCAACAGTTGAGACAAACAGGAAAGAAACCCCATGCATCTGAAGAGTGTCGCCATATTTGCCAAGAGGCACGATCCCCGCTGCCAGGGGGTCGCCGATGACCTGATCAACTGGCTGGAGGAGAAGAACTGCCTGCCGCTGGTGGAAAGCGACCTGGCCCGGCTGATCGGTTATGCCGGGGCCTTCAGCGACGAAGATATCCGCGAGCAGGCCGAACTGGTGGTGGTGCTGGGGGGGGACGGAACGCTGATTTCGGTGGCGCGCCTCTTCAGCGGCAAGGATGTCCCGATTGTCGGCGTCAACCTGGGTAGCCTCGGCTTTCTGACCGAGGTAACGGTGGAGGAGCTCTATCCGCTGCTGGATCGCTGCCTGAGGGGCGAGCCGCGGGTTTCCGAACGGATGATGCTGGAAGTCACTGTCTGCCGCGAGGACCAGGAGATCGAGAAGTGCCATGTGCTGAACGACATGGTCATCAACAAGGGGGCCCTGGCCCGTATCGTCGATCTGGAAACCAAGGTAAACCGCCATTTCCTGACCACCTACAAGGCCGACGGGCTGATCATATCCACGCCGACCGGCTCCACCGGCTACTCCATGTCCGCAGGTGGCCCGATCATCCACCCGCTGATGAGCTGCATCGTGATCACCCCGATCTGCCCGCACACGCTGACCAATCGCCCGATCGTGGTCACCGACGAATCGATCATCTCGATCACGATCGCCTCGTCCTTCGACGAGAAGGTTTACCTGACCCTGGATGGCCAGGTCGGCTTCAAACTGATGCAGGGGGACACGATCGAAGTGCGCAAGGCGCTCAAGACCACTTCGCTGGTCATGTCCAAGGAGCGCGATTATTTCGAGATACTTCGGACCAAACTCAAATGGGGAGAGCGCTGACGCCCCATGTTAACCGATCTGACCATCAGAAACGTCGCCATCATCGACACTCTGCACATCGCGCTCAAGCCTGGGCTGACCGTGCTGACCGGCGAGACCGGCGCCGGAAAATCGATCATCATCGACGCGGTCGGCCTGATCATGGGCAGCCGGGCCTCCAGTGAACTGATCCGTTCCGGCGAGGACGAGGCGGTGGTCGAGGCGATCTTCGACATCTCCGGGCTGCCCGAGATCCGCGCCCTGCTCGATGAGGCCGGCTTTGACTGCGAAGATGAACTGCTGATCAAACGCTCCCTCTCCCGCTCCGGCAAGAACCGCATCTTCATCAACGGCAACATGGCCACGCTGGCCCTGCTGGCCGATATCGCCCCGCGCCTGGTCAACATCTACGGCCAGCACGACTCCCAGACCCTGCTCAAACCGGACAACCACCTGCGGCTTCTGGACGCCTTCGCCGGCCTGGGCGGAAAACGCCAGGAGTTCGCGCGCGCGTTCGGCCGGCTGGCCGAACTGAAAGAGCGTATCGCCGCGCTGGATTCGGTCGAACGCGAGGCGGAACGGCGGCTGGACCTGCTGACCTACCAGGCCGACGAGATTGCCAGGGCGGAACTGAAGCCGGACGAAGAGGAAGAACTGGAGGAACGGCGCCAGCTGCTGGCCAGCGCGGAGAAGCTGGGCAGCGCCAGCGCCGAGGCCTATGACCGGCTCTACGACGGCGACGGCGCCATCCTGGGGCAGCTGCGGCGTATCACCGGCTCGGTCGCCGAACTGGCAACCATAGACCACTCGCTGCGGGAACTGGCCGGCTCGCTGGAGAGCGCCTACCTGCAGTTGGAGGATGCCGCGATCACCCTGCGGGACTACGCCTCGCGCATCGAGTCCGACCCGGTCACGCTGCAGCAGCTCGACGACCGGCTGGACCTGATCGGACGGCTGAAAAAGAAATACGCCCCGACGCTGGCCGGAATTCTGGAGTACAAGGATGCGATCGACCTGGAACTGGAACAGCTGCATGGCCGGGAACAGTGCCGGCACGACCTGGAGTCGGAACGGGAACGGCTGGAAGACGAGCTGAAACAGCTGGGGCTGGAACTGAGCGCGGCCCGCGGCCAAGCGGCCGGCCGGCTGGAAAAGGCGCTGGAGTCGGAGGCGCACCAGCTGGCGATGAAGGGCGCCGTGATCAGGGCGGCGCTGGAACCGCTTCCTGAAGCGCGCACATCCGGTTACGAACGGGTGGAATTCCTCTTCTCCCCCAACCCGGGCGAACCGCCCCGCCCGCTGGTCAGGATCGCCTCCGGCGGCGAACTGTCGCGCCTGATGCTGGCGATCAAACAGGTGCTGCCGGACAGCGACGTGCCGACCCTGGTGTTCGACGAGGTCGATACCGGCATCGGCGGCGCCACCTCCGAACTGGTCGGAAAGAAGCTGCAGAACGTGGCCGCCCGACAGCAGGCGCTCTGCATCACCCATCTGCCCCAGGTGGCGGTCTGCGCCGATCAGCAGTTACGGGTCGAACAGCTGATCGAAGGCGGACGCACCGCGACGCGCATCGTTGA
>JAURXC010000089.1 GCA_030654645.1 Deltaproteobacteria bacterium
AAGCCTCGATGGTCGATCTGCCGCTTATGGCCCACCTGCTGGAAGCGCTGCACGACCGGGCTCGCGTGATCCTGCTGGGTGACAGGGACCAGCTGGCGTCGGTCG
Source organism: Deltaproteobacteria bacterium (assembly GCA_030654645.1). Classification (GTDB taxonomy): domain Bacteria; phylum Desulfobacterota; class Desulfuromonadia; order Geobacterales; family Pseudopelobacteraceae; genus JACRCG01. The sequence goes on from JAURXC010000089.1 coordinate 106, forward strand.
AGGCGGGAGCGGTGCTGGCCGACATCTGCGCCGACAGTGACGACGCATCCGGAAACGCCGTGCCGGTCACGCAGCTGACAAAGAGCTATCGCTTCGGCGGAGAGAGCGGCATTGGAATCCTGAGCCGGCTGATCAACGCAGGTGACGAGGACTCCGCCATCGAGCTGCTCTCCTCAGGGAGTTATACGGATGTCGTCTGGAGACATCTCCCGACGGCCAGGGAATTCGAGGCAGCCTTCGGAGCAGCGGCCCAGGCTGGATATGCCGTCTATGCCCGAACCGTAATACCAGGCGAGGCGCTGGCGGAACTGGACCGTTTCAGGGTCTTGTCACCGCTACGCTCCGGGATGTACGGCACCGCGAACCTGAACCGGCTCTGCGAAGCGGCGCTGGGCCTGAAAAGCGCCGAGGGGGAGCCGTGCTACCGGCACAGGCCGGTGATGATCTCCGGCAACAATTACGAACTGGGGCTCTTCAACGGCGACACCGGGGTTGTTATCGAGAATGACGGCCGGACGGCGGTCTGGTTCAGCGATCCGGAGAGCGGACTGCGGCATCTTTCGCCGCTGCGGCTACCGGCGCACGAGACCGCCTTCGCGCTGACCGTCCACAAGTGCCAGGGGAGCGAGTTTGAACGGCTGTTGCTGATTCTGCCGGAGCACATGTCTGAAGCGCTAAGCCGTGAGCTGCTCTACACCGCGGTCACCCGCGCCCGACGGCAGGTGGAGATCTGGAGTCCGGAAAGCGTCTTCCGCCAGGCGGTAAAAAGCCGCACAAGACGAAATTCGGGCCTGCGGGACAAACTTGCCGGATTGATGTAGCAACGTACCGGCCTTATCCACGCTGACCGGACAATCCCGACGCCGCTTGTAATTTTTCAGGTTGGGTTTATAGTTTACCATCAACTTGCATTCTGGAGGAAAAATGGACAATAGCGACAGGAGGACGTTCCTCGGTATATGCCTGGCCGGCCTGGGCGCGCTCGTGGCAGCGGCGGTAGGCTGGCCGGTTTTCCGTTATCTGGCGCCCGCTTCAAGCAGGGAGGCAGCCGGAAAGGTTGTAATACCCGAAAAGGAGATTGCCGAAGGTGAAGCGAAGTTTTTCGAGTACGCCGGTTCATCGGCGGTACTGGTGCGCAAAAAGGACGGCAGCCTGGTAGCGCTTTCGGCGGTCTGCACCCACCTGGGGTGCATCGTGCAGTGGCAGAAAGACAAACAGGATTTCCTCTGTCCCTGCCATGCCGGGCATTACAGCGCCGACGGTATCGTCACCGCCGGACCGCCCCCCAAACCGCTCCCCAAAATCCCATTCAGCGTAGCCGGCGGCAATATCACCGTAGGGTGAACCGACCGGCCAATGGAGGCAGCATGACGCTGTTGAAAAAAATTGCCGATTGGATTGATCTGCGCATCGGCGCGCGTGAAATTCTGAAAAAGGAGTTGACCGGCTACCTGCTGCCGCGCAACATCAACGCCTGGTACTCGCTGGGCAGCGTACTGCTCTTCGCCTTCGCGCTGCAGGTGCTGAGCGGCATCCTGCTTTTGATCTACTATGTGCCGGACGCGGACAAAGCCTTCAAGAGCGTCAGTCACATCATGAACGAGGTGCCTTTCGGCTGGCTGATCCGCATGTGCCATGCGGTCGGCTCCAACATGATGGTGCTGGCGCTGTTGCTGCACATGCTCTCGGTGCTGTTCATGGGGAGTTACAAGCGCCCGCGCGAACTGAACTGGCTGACCGGCTTCATCCTCTTCACCCTGGTGCAGGGCATCTCGCTGACCGGTTACCTGCTCCCCTGGAGCCAGCTCTCCTTCTGGGCCACCACCGTGGCCACCAACAGCGCCAACGCGATACCGGTGATCGGACCATACCTGGTGGAATTCCTGAGGGGCGGGGTGCTGGTCGGTCCGCCGACGCTGGGACGTTTCTTCGCCCTGCATGTGGCGGTCATCCCGGCCGGCATCGCGGCGCTGATCGGCGCTCACCTGTTCCTGCTGAAACGGACCGGCGTATCGACACCCCCTTTCGGACAAAAGCAAACCAGCAACCCGTGTCAGGGCGACAGCTATCATTACGAGGATCATCCGGGCGGTATCCCCTTCTTCCCCGACTATGCCCTGGAAGACCTGCGCGCTATTGCAATCTACATGGCCTGTTTCCTGGCGGTGCTCTTCTTCGATCCCTACCTGTTCTTTCCAAAAGACGCCTTCATTCCGGCCAATCCCTTCGTGACCCCGGCCCACATCAAACCGGAATGGTATTTCCTGGCCAATTACCAGACCCTGAAGATATTCCCCAACGAATTGATCGGGCTCTCGCTGCAGGGCGCCGCAATGACCTTTCTGGCGTTGCTCCCCTTCATCGACCGCGGCCCGGAACGGCATCCGCTCAAGCGGCCGTTGTTCCTGGCCTGCTCAGTTGGCGGGCTGCTGCTCTGGATCGGACTCAGCATCTGGGGGCATTTCTCATGAGATACCGGGATATAAAAGCCATGAATTCCATACCGCTGTTCACGCTGATGCTGTCGGCTCTGATTGCACTGCTGCCGCAGGCCGGCTTCAGCCAGGAACCGGCCGAGATCGTCTGCATCCAGTGCCACTCGGGTCTGCCTGAAAAGTACAGCCAGCCGGTCAAACTCTGGCGCGGTAGCATTCATGCCGAAAACGGCATCGCCTGTAACGGCTGCCATGGCGGCGACCCAAAGGACGCCGCCATGGCCATGACCCCGGAACGCGGCTTCCTGGGAGCTCCCAGGGAACCGGAGATACCGGCCTTCTGCGGTCGCTGCCACGTGGGAGTGATGAAGGATTACCTGGCCAGCGCACATGGTCGGGCGCTGGGCAAGGGGGGGCCGACCTGCGTCACCTGCCACGGTAATCACCAGGTTTTGAAGGCCTCGCTGGAACTGATCAACGAGAAGAGCTGCAGCCGCTGCCACAGCTTCGAGCGGGCCCGCTCAATCAGGGATGCGATGCAGGAAACCGAGGGGATGATCGTGAGCATCGAGGGGCGCATCAACGCCTACAAAAAGCTCGGCAGCGATACCGATAATCTGGAAAAGGAGCTTTTCGCGCTACGCAACCGCTTCCATTCGCTCTTCCATAATGTAAATGTTGAAATGGTCAAAGCGGAGTCGACCCGAATCCAGGTCGAACTGAAGAAAATCCGGCAAGTTCTGGAAGCCTGGGATGAAACCGGCCGGAAACGGAAGACGGCCGGGGCGCTGGCAGTGTCGGCCATGCTGCTGATCGCGCTGCTGGCTCATCTGATGAGAAAAACCTTCGACTGAGTAACTCAAATGAAAAGGGTCCTCGGCGTCTGCCGGGAACCCTTTTCATGAATTTTGATAGGCCGGATAAAAAAAAGCCCCGGGCTGACGCCCGGGGCTTTTTTCAACACAGATCGTTTATTAGACGCGTGTCACGTTTGCGGCCTGAAGCCCTTTCGGACCCTTTGTTACTTCGAAAGTCACGCTATCACCTTCAGCAAGGGATTTGAAGCCATCACCTGCGATAGCGGAGAAGTGGCAGAATACATCCTCGCCACCTTCCTGCTCAAGAAATCCAAAACCCTTGCTGTCATTGAACCATTTTACTGTTCCGTTTACCATGTGCTTACTTCTCCTGATTCTTCTCTGTTTTTTATCCGAGAGATAATCTCGAATTTCATCGACCATAACAGTATTCATTCAACAGTGTCAAGTTATTAATTATAAAAAAATTTCGGGTGGTAAGTCATGAATCGGACTGGGATCATTCCCATAACATCCGGCATTAATCGTAACACGAGCAAACGGTTTTTCAGGGTGTTCGCTTCCCGGCCCCTGGTATTGTCTCCAGCCTGGCCAGAAACACGGCATGGCGCAATCCGCCCCGACCGGGACGCTCACAGGTAACGGAGAAACCGCCTTTGCTCAGTCGCTTGACAAAGCCCTCGTCATAATTCTCACCCCAGACGGCCAGCACCCCGCCCGGTTTGAGCGCGGCCCTGGCATTCTCTATGGCCCGGCTGCCGTAGAGCGCGTCGTTCAAGGCATCCGTCCCGGCGTGCGGTCCGCGATACAGGTCCAGCACGATCGCATCAAATCCGGTTTGATCCTTGCTGATGGCATTTTTGCGGATCAGTTGTGCAACATCAGCGATTTCCAGGGTCACGCGCGGGTCGCTGACTGCGCCGCCAGTGAGTGGACCTAGGGTTCCCCGGCACCATTCGGCGACAACCGGGTTCAACTCGGCCACGACAACCCGAGCTGTATCCGGCAGACTGTCCAGTACGGCCCTGAGTGTGAAACCCATGCCGAGCCCGCCCACCAGAACCCTGGGAGCGGCACTCTCCTTCAGACGCTGACAACCAAGCTGGCCAAGCACGATCTCCGAACGGTTGGCCATGCTGTTCATCAGCACCTGGGCGCCGATCATGATCAGGAAGTCTTTCTCACCTCGCTGACGCAGTTCCAGGACCCCTTCTTCCGTTGCGATACTCTCGATGATTTTCCAGGGTTGCGCCATACGGCCCGCCTTTCGCTTTCATGCATTATTTGTAACGGGTGAAACCGGTGTTCTGTCAGCGGAATCAGCTGACCGCGGCAATTTCATATTCCCGGAAACCGGGTCCGGCGCCGGATTCGACCAGATCGCCGACACTCCGGCCGATCAGGTCCCTGCCAAGTGGAGACTGGTGCGTGATGACCAGAACTTCGTCTGGGCCGTCGGCAATTTTTAATCCCCCCTCAAGCGGGCCGATAAAAACCTTTCTGGCGCTGCCATCACTGGCCTCAAGCGTCACCAGTGCCGTCATGCGTATCAGCGAGTCACGGTCGAATTGCTGTAATTCCAGTTTTTTATATGTTTCAAGCGCCACCCTGATCTCCTGGGCACGATTGGCCTGTCCCTGGGCGACATAGGAGGCCTCCAGCGCCAGGGTTTCATACTTGTTGTCCGGAATATTCTCCTCGTGGGTCGAGGCTTCATGGGCCGTTCTGGCCGCGTTCAAAAGCACCGCCAGATCGTGAGACAGCCGGGAAATTATCAATTGGAGAATTCTGTCCTTGTTCATTTTAAAGATATATCCAACTTTCATTGATAACTTTTCGAAATACGAAAAATTGACTCAGGTCATAATTAAAAAAACAGCAACAGGTTAGGCTGAACCCGATCAAAACAAATAAAGTGGAGGAAAACATGTGTGATTGCGGATCAAGCCGGACGCCCGGCTCAGGACCTTTTGCTTCCGGCCGGGAGCTGGTGGAGTTTGTGCTGAATGCCCATGGCGGGACAGTGGCGCTGTCGGAACTGCCGGGAGGCGGCCTTGAGCATGACTGCCAGGGTTGCGGCAGCCACTTCGTGCTGAAAACCTTTGTACAGAGTTGTCCGGCCTGTGGCGGCGTGCATGCGGTATCGCCTCCCCGTGCCGATGATCCGCAGGCTATTCAATATGCCGGAAAAGATTTCACGCTGCAACTGGCGGCATAAGCACAGCAGCGGGACGGAACCGCGCTCAGCGCCAATCCTTGCTGCGGGCCTCGGACTGGTCGGACTCGACCTCGCCCAGCAGGTCCAGATAGGTTGAATAGCGCTCCGCCGGGATGCCGCCCTGTTCCACCAGCCTGATCACCCCGCAACCCGGCTCGGTGCGGTGCCGGCAGTTGCGGAAACGGCAGACGGCCTGACCATGCTCTTCAAAACCTGGGAAGTGAACGGCAAGCTCCTCCACCGTAATATCCACCAGCCCGAACTCCCTGAAGCCGGGGGTGTCGACCAGCTCGCCGCCAGCGGGGAGCTGATGCAGCGTGGAAACAGTGGTCGTGTGCCTTCCCTGGCTCTTGTAGTCGCTGACTTCCCGCACCTTGAGATCGATCTCCGGGCAGATCGCGTTCAAAAGCGAACTCTTGCCGACCCCGCTGCTGCCGATAAAGACTCCGCGATGTCCCTGGCGGAGATAATCCAGCAACGGTTGCAGACCGGTCCGATTGACGGCGCTGATGAAAAAAAACGGCACGGAACCGGCATAGATGCCGCTCAAACGGTCGTACAACTCGCTTGTGCCGTCCAGATCGCACTTGTTGACCACGACGAACGGCTGCAGTTCAGCCACCCGCGCGGCAACGATGGCCCGGTCGATGAATCCGGCCGGTGACTGGTGCGCAACCACGATGCCGAGAACATCCAGATTTGCCGCAACCAGGTGGATTCCACCACGGGCATCGCGCCGGCGCAGTTCGGTCCTGCGCGGTAGCCGCTGCAGCACGCCGCCGGTGACGGTGACGCCATCGCCGACCACATGCCCCGAATTGCGCTTGACTCGCACCATCCTGCGCCGGCCATCCTCGAATGCAACCTCGACCGAGATCCCGTGATGGGCGACAATCACACCTTCGCTAACCGGATCAATGCCGGAAAGGTCGAGGGGCGGTGTCGGGCGGGCAGTTTTGTTGCGTTCCATTTTCAAGAGTCAACCACCATCCACAGAAATTACCTGTTTATCGATTTATCATCACCAGCCGGGAACCATACACCATTATCCGCCTTAAACGCCACCTGATTCATTTTTGCCGGCAACCGCAATGATTGCCAAAGACTCTTCCAGCGGTTCGCCGGCCCCGTCTACCCAATGTATCACAATTCCTTGCCGTTCCATCTTGCGGAACCAGTTGCCCTGGCGCTTGGCAAAATCGTGGATGGCGCTGTTCAACTTCTGGAACATGTCGTTACGGCTCAGGTCTCCCCGCAGAAAAGCCCCCACATAGCGGTATTCAAGACCGTAGTAATCCAGCCGTTCCCAGGCGATTCCGCGGTCGTGCAGGTTCCGCACCTCTTCAATCAGCCCGTTATCCAGGCGCTGCCGCAACCGTTCGGTGATGCGCCGCCGCATCTCTGGTCGTTCCAGCCGGATTCCGATAACCAGCGGATGAATTTCCGGGTACGGTTCTGCTCCGCTCCAGGCAGAGCTGTCGTGACGGGCGATCTCGATGGCGCGGATCGTGCGTTGACGATCCAGCAGATCGGTCTGGTTATGCTGGTCCGGCCTGAGCGAGTTCAGTATCAGGCACAGCTCCTGATCGCTCTTGAGAGCCAGTTCTGCCCGCAGCTGACCATCCGGCGGGACTTCCGCCATCCGGTAGCCGCGCAGGGCGGCATCCAGGTACATGCCGCTGCCGCCGCAGAGGACCGGCAGACGCTCACGGGCCGTTATCCGGTGCCATGCCTCCAGGAACAGGCGCTGAAAGGCAAAGACGCTGAACTCTTCGCCCGCATTGAGGATGTTTATCAGGTGATATGGGATAGATCCGTATTCGTGCAGGTCCTTGCCGCTGCCGATGTCCATGCCGCGAAAGACCTGGCGCGAGTCGGCCGAGATGATCTCGCCGCGCAGCCTTTCCGCCAGCGCCACCGCCAGACGGGTCTTGCCCGAGGCGGTCGGTCCCAGGATTGTCAACAGGTTGAAGGGGAGTGGGATTGTCATGATGGATGGATAGTAGCAGACTTTGTCCGTCCGGCAAAGTTCTCGCCTCGTGCAGTCATAATTTACTCGGATTCCTTAAACTGTTGCCGGTGCTTTTTTGTCGATTGCCGGTTGCATTTGCTGCCGCAGGGAAGCACTCCCTTTGCACCAGTATTCAAGCTGCTGTTCAATCGAGAGAGAGGCAACCTTCTGGTAAACCGCCTCCGCGCCTTTGTGCTTCATTTCGACACAATCGAGCGATTTATTCTTCATAGTTGATTACCTCCAATGGCGAGTGTATGGCAATCTGGCGATACCCCTTCATCTCGGCAGCTTTCATAAACTCAGGGCTTGATATAGGCGTTCAGGCCGATAGTGACCGGCTTGCCGTCAACCGTGGCCTCGGTGACGGCATTGCCCCGTGTACTGGCAACCACAAGGGTTTTACCGGATGCCGACGGTGTCGGTTTCTCCAGATCGATTTCGATGCAGAGTTTGTTGCCCTTGATTTCAACTTTCATTGCCATGGTTGATACTCCTGTTCATGTAATTGACGATGACCTGCCAGGGTTTGGTGAATTCCGGATTGTGCCCCCCGAATTCCAAATTTTATGAAGAATGTAGACGCGACCTCCATCGCTCCCTTCCAAGTAAGTCCAAAGGACTAAATTCAGCTCAGATTACCGGATAGCCTGTTCTATCAATGTTGTTTGAAATTCTGACACGTCACCACCGGCTGGCCCGACCGCTTCTCAATCCGTGGGATGAATCGCACGGCTACCGTCAAGCGCCCCGATGGGGCTATAAACTCAGCCCAACACGTAGCGTTCGTCAAATTCAACGTCATGCTTTTTAAGGAACTGAACATACTCTTCCTGAAACGATCTT
>JAURXC010000007.1 GCA_030654645.1 Deltaproteobacteria bacterium
AACTGCAACAGATTGTCTACGAACAGCCCGAAAAAACCGTCAATATCTCCGCGAACAAACCAGCCAGGTTTCATATGGTAAGTTTCCTTGCTTATTGTTTATATTTTGTCGTCATACGATAATTCGTAAAGAATTCATCCAGCTTTCTGATCCATCCAGCCTTGATGCTTTCATCGACAAAACTGGCCTGAAAACTGGTGCGCGCCAGTTGATAGGCCTCTTTCGCCCCTAGCTCCGGCAGCGCCGCGAATGTAGCGGTGTAATTACTGTTCAGGTATCCGCCGAAATAGGCCGGATCATCTGAATTGACGGTTGCGGCAATACCGGCAGCCAGCAGCCTGGCGATATTGTGATCGGAAAGGTGCGGAAAAACCCGGAGTTTTACGTTGGACAGGGGACATACGGTCAGTGGTATCTGTTGCCGCACCAATCTTGCGACAAGTTGCGGATCATCCAGGCAGTGCACGCCATGGTCGATTCTTTCCGCTTTCAGCAGGTCAAGGGCATGGCTGATGTATTCGGCTGAACCCTCTTCTCCGGCATGGGCCACCAACCTCAGTCCCAGCTCCCGGCAGCGTGCAAATACCCTGGTGAATTTCTCCGGCGGATTCCCGCGTTCGCTGCTGTCAAGACCGACTCCGATGAACCTGTCGCGGAACGGCAGCGCCTCTTCCAACACCGCGAAAGCGTCTTCTTCACTCAGGTGGCGCAGGAAACAGAGTATCAGCGAGGCGTTCACTCCCAACTCTTCCCGGCCGCGTCGGATTGCCCGGTCAAGTCCGCTGATTAGCGTTTCAAACGGAATCCCCCTGGCCGTATGTGTCTGCGGATCGAAAAAAATCTCCGCATGAACCACATTGTCGGCCTTGGCGCGATCCAGGTAAGCCCAGGTCATATCGAAGAAATCCTCTTCTTTTTGCAGTACGCCGGCTCCGGCATAGTAAATGTCCAGAAAGCTCTGCAGATCCGTAAATGCATAGGCCGCGCGCAGTTCTTCCATGGTTGGGTAGGGGAGGATGACCCGGTTCCGTTTTGCCAGTGCAAAGATCAGTTCCGGTTCCAGTGAGCCTTCGATGTGGATATGCAGTTCTGCCTTCGGCATCCGGCAGAGGAGGGCATGCAGCTCTTCGTGTGGAATGCGGTCGAGATTCATGGTGTCGTTACCCCCGATACGTTTGTAATCGTGACAAATGCTTACCAAAGGTAAATCAGCGGGTCGCAATTGAAAAAACGGGAAGTGACTTTAGTCCTCCCCTACCGTCAATCGCCAAAACAGGTATGCACACTGCGGGCACTCTCGATCCAGTCGTGATCCAACGGCACTGTCTTGCGTTTGCCGACGACGTCCTTGAGCGGCACCGGTTTGACACCATCACCCCGTGCAGCCACCATAACTCCGAATTTGCCGTTATTGATCAGATCAGCACAGGCTGTACCAAGGCGTGTGGCCAGCAGGCGATCTCCGGCCGAAGGGGTTCCTCCGCGCTGCAGGTAACCCAGAATCGTGAGGCGTGATTCCAGGCCGGTCAGCTCCTCCAGCTGTTGCGCCAGTTGCAGGCTGTTGCCAGGCCTGCAGTCTGCAATTCTTTCCTGGGCCGGCTCTTTCTGCTCTTTCTTCTTGCTGCCCTTGTTCTTGTCAATTTCAGCCAGTTTGAAGGCCACTTCCCGGGAAATTGCCCCTTCGGCCATTGCCACGATGCTGAAACCCTGGCCGTTATGGCTGCGGCGCATGATTGCGGCGGCAACTTTTTTCACATCATAAGGAATTTCCGGAATTAAAATGACATCGGCACCGCCGGCGATGCCGGCCCCCAATGCCAGCCAGCCGGCCTTGTTCCCCATAAGCTCCAGGACGAGGATGCGATGATGGCTATGGGCCGTGCTGTGTAACCGGTCGACCGCTTCCGTTGCAATTCCGAGAGCCGTATCGTACCCAAAGGATACATCGGTCATGATCACGTCATTGTCGATCGTCTTAGGCAGAGTGATCACGTTCAAGCCCTGCTTCATCAGATGATAGGCGTTTTTTTGTGTACCGCCACCGCCAAGGCATACTAACGCGTCCAGGTGGTGTTTGCGGTAATTGTCGACAATCACCTCGGTCATATCTTTTAACTTGCCGGCAACGGGCATGGCATAGGGTTTGTCACGGCTCGTGCCGAGAATAGTACCTCCCAGCGTGAGAATGCCCGAGAGCGCCGCTGAATCCAGCCGTTGTGTCCGGTTTTCCATCATACCGCGAAATCCGTCACGGAACCCGATCACCTTCATGTCGTATCGCCCCAGAAGCGCCTTGCCGACACCCCGGATAGCCGCGTTCAGTCCCGGGCTGTCACCACCGGAGGTTAATATGCCAATCATTTTGCTCACGGTTTGTTGTCCTTTCTGTTGGCAGCCCTATCAATGGCTCGCACAGTATCCATCACTATTGTTCAACTGATCTGCGCCGGATTCGAGTCGCCCTGTTTCCGGCGGATTTTGTAGTAGTACATCCGGGAATCCGCCAGCTTTAATGCGCTATTGAGCTGTTCGCTGCTATCGGCCGTGGCCGAACCCAATGAAATGCTCAAGGCATGGCCGTTTTGCTCCCGATTGGTTTCGGACTGGAATACAAGTACACGTTTGATCGCCTCCTTGACCGAGGCCTCGTCTGCATTTTGCAGTATGACCGCAAATTCGTCTCCGCCAATGCGGGCCACAACGTCTTCACCACGAAAGGAATTCTTAAGCGCCAGTGCAGCCCGTTTGATGATCTGGTCTCCCTCCGCATGGCCGAAGTTGTCGTTGATGTTCTTTAAGCCATCAACATCGGCGACGACTATACCGAGCGGGTACTGACGGCTGTTTGCCATCCGCACTATTTCGGCATCGAAATAGGCGCGATTGAAGAGTCCGGTAAGTGCGTCATGGGTACTCAGGTAGTTAAGCTCTTCCTCCTGCCTCTTCTTCTCGGTGATGTTGCCGGCAACGCCCGACACCCGTAACGGTGTGCCGTGCTCGTCCCTGAACACCACTTTTCCCCGGTAGTGAAACCAGTTGTACCCTCCCTTGGCGCAAGCCATGCGGAATTCGGTATCAAAGGCGGAGGTGGTCGTGGACAGCTGGTCATACACGACACTGCGCACACGCGGTTTGTCATCGGTATGTACAAGATTCATCAGCGCGGAAATGGTGGTTACGGCTTCACCGGTCTCGCAGCCGATCATCTCGGCAAAACGGGGGCTCATGTTGACAATTCCGGTGTCGATGTCCCAATCCCAATAACCGTCGTTGCTTCCTTCAAGTACCAGTTTCAGGCGCGCCTCGCTCTCCTGCAGCGCCATTTCGGCCAAGCGGCGTTTTTCCTCGCGATGATAATTCTTGATGGCGAAGCTCACGTTATCGACCATTTCCTGGAATAGATCGATGATCTCACTGTCAAAGAACCCCTTTTTGTCGGCATAGACCTTCAGCACGCCCACGCTCTCGCCCTTGAACTTGATCGGGAACGCCGCCGAAGAGTTGATGCCGTATTCCGTGGCGGCGGCCCGCCATGGAACGGTCGTCGGGTCGCCGTGGAAATCATTGCAAACGTACGGCACTCCCTCGCGGATCGCTATTCCGGTGGGGCCGCGTCCCTCTTCACGATCGATATTCGAGGACACGGTGAGCGAATCCAGATAACTGGCGGCCCTGCCGCAGCTGGCAACCGGAGTGACGCTGCCGGTTTCCGGGTCGATCGTGCCGATCACGGCCAGGGACAGTTTGCCGTATTCCACCGCGATCTGGCAGATTTCCCGGAACAGGTAATCCCTGTGCCCGCTGTGCAGAATGGCCTTGTTCGTGCGGCTCAGGGCATCGTAGAGGTTTTTCAGCTTGGTGATCTTCTCTTCAGCTTCCTTGCGTGCGGTTGCATTACGAACAACCTCCACCGCTGCCACGATCGTGCCGCTCTTGTCACGGATCGGCGAAGCGCAGTTTTCAAAGACAAAGGTCTTGTCGGCGATGTTGACAATCCGTTCCACGGTGTGGACTTCACCGCTGGAAAAGCAGGTTGCAACCGGACACTCGAGGCAAATCGCGCTTGACTTGTTATAGGCTTCGTAGCAAATCTTGCCGACACAATCGCCGAAAATATTCTGCATCACCTGGTTCTGGTAAATTATCCTGAAATCCTTGTCGTGAACCGTTATGCCATCGCCGACTGCGGCAATGATCGCATCGCTACCGGATGCGGGCGGGTTGTTGAGAACTGCTTCTTCTATTGGCATCAGTGCCCCTTCGCTGATTGATTGTGGAGAAATGTGCAGTTAGTGCTGCCGGCTTGCTTTGGCCAAGCTGTTTAAACATAAAAGGATAAACCAACTACAGACCGAAGGCAAGGGCGAGTTTGCGGGGGAGGGGGCTTGGATAAGTATGTAATCACGCCGGGAATTTTCGGGCCAGGTCGTTATCGATCACGTAGACGCAGACTTCCCTGGCACTCTGCTTGGTGTAGTGGAATTTTGTGCCGCAGAGGTTGTTGATCAGGAACGCAACGTCATCGCGGATGCGTTTGTCGTAGGTCTTGAAGGCGTCGGTGTCGTAATCCTTGATCGCGCGGCGGAAGTTGGGGTTGTCCAGAAACGGATCGAGCACCTTTTCCTTCAGATTATGCACGTAACGCTCGTGCAGTGTCCGGTAAAGACTGGTATCCCTGGGGTTTAGCCCTTCGGCCAGAATCTCCTGGGTAAGAGTTTTGCCGGCATATTCCTTCTGGGTTTCCCGCCGGAACTGAAGCCGCGCGGAATCCTCCACGGCGGAGCCGATCAGCCGTTTTTCGGTGCCGCGGAGCAGTTCTTCGCTGATTTCCAGCTTGTCGCCGGTATAGCGGCAAATCGCCACCGAACCCATCTCGAAGCTTACCGCAAACATGTAGTTGAGCAGATCCCGGGCAATCTGCTCCTCGTTGTAGTAGTAAAGCGACTCCTTAACCTCCTGAAGCACGGTGTAGTTGTAGTTCCGCAGCAGCGAGTTCAAAAATCCGTCCGGCAGCATCTCGTACAGGTCCCGGCGCCATTTGGTGAAAAAGGAGGTCAGGGCGGACATGGAAATCAGTTCGTCCTTGCGGGCATAGGCCGAATAAAACTCGTTGAAGATCTTGATCGAATCGCGCCCTGAAAATCCGGTAACACCTTCCACTTCCGATTCGTCGATGATCCTTCTCCGGCGCTTGGCGGTCAGGCGTTTGCGGTCCTCATCCGAAATCCAGGTCGGGATATAGCCGGTGTATATTTCCATCTTGAGGATCTGCAGGTTTTCGTCACAGTACTGCCCGTATCTCATCGGATCGCCGATCCATTCCAGGAGCGCCTCGGATGTGACTTTCATGCGGGTCGAGATAATGGTGCGGGCGAAGTTGTGCAGCACGCGCGGGATAAAGCTTTCGTCGATATGCTTGCCGAAGATGTTGCGGTAGATTTCCACCTCGGTGTTCAGGTCCATCACGTAGGGGATATTGATGTACTCGATCCGGTCACTGAAGGATTGGAATCCTTCGATGGTCTTCTCGTCTTCCGGGTTCATCAGTGCTATGAAAAGCGACCTGACGTTTTCCTCCACTTCCTCGACCTTGTGAATCACCTCGCTGATGATGTTGTGCAGTTCCAGAAGCCGTTCGGCGTTGTGGGATTTAACGTCCATCAGCGCATAGATGCCGTTGTTGGTCTTGGCAAAGTTGGAGTAGAGGTATTTGACCGCGTCGCTGTCTCCCAATAAAGTGTCTATTTTTCGCTGCAGTTGCTCATTGGTCTTGATGTTCAGCTTCATGGGTTTATCGCCCGGGTTGAAAACCGTGATCCCTTCCCCCAGGCGGCGATTGAAGCGATAGGGGCGCGCATGGATCATCTTGTAGATATCCATCGAACTGGGCAGCCGCCGGACCAGCGCTTCGTAGATCGAGCTGCAGATGGTGCAGGGGCTTTCACTGAAAACCCATTCGTACTCCTTGTTGGTGAACAGCTTCCACTTGAACTCGTCATTGGTAAACAGGTCGTCAAAGAACAGGCGCCGGTCGCGTTTGGGGATCAGTAGCAGCGGATTGTCGTGGGAGGGGCAGGCGATCTCCACATAGTCGCCGCTGCGGTGCAGGGAACTCTTCATGTCGGCCAGTTCGGCCTGCCCAAGTTCGTATTCGTCCAGCAGGTTGGAGAGCCGGTCTACAAAAGAGGACAGCTGGGTTTCATTGATCTGCGCCAGTACCCGCCGGTCGAGCCGCCAGACGATCTCGTAGCGCTTGCCGGCGTCACTGTTGGCGTATTCCTCGAACTTCAGCAGCAGGTTGTTGAGAAAGGTGCTTTTGCCGGATCCCGGGGGGCCTTCGAAGATATAGATCTTGTTCTGGCGGGCGCTCCCTTTCATCGCATCCACATGGTTGATCAGGCGGTTGGCAAAGAGCCGGTCGGCAAAGAAGGGGCGGTCGGTGTTCTTTACGAACAGGTTGCGGCAGTCGTAGGAGACGTAGTTGATCGATTCCGGGTCATCGGGATATTCGTCGCGTCCCTCGCCGACGTAGGTCCTGATCATGTCGTGAAAGCTTTGAAACACGTTGCGGATGTGCGCTGCGGGTTTAAGAGCCAGTATCTTCAGGAAGTCGTCGAAAGGTATGGTCTGGTTGTGTTCCCGTTCGCTGATTTTGCGGTTGAGGTGTTTTATTGCTCTATCCACGTTCGACATATATCACCGTTAGAGTTCTTTTTTGGTCAGTACCCTGCCGTTCATTGAATATAAAACCCGTTGCCAGGCGATCTCGCCTTCCGGCGGTTGATCCGTTTTTGCTGCCGTGGCCGGAGTCGGGATGATCTGGGCTTCGCTGGTCTCCAGGTGCACCGGACCGCCCCACAGGTATTCTATCCCGACCATCGTGTTGGCTATATATTCCTGGACCAGCTGTTTTCCCTCGAATTTATGGGTCAGGTAGAGGCTGCCCTCGATCCCCTTGGTCTGATCCACGCTGATGACCGGCGGATGATAGAGCGTATCCTGCACCATCTGCTTATAATCCTCGGCCTTGCGGCTCTTTACGTAGTACTGCCACACCATGCGCTGCTGGTCCAGGCGCTTGCCGGCGACGAACAGTTTGTGCCTGTCGATGAAATCCTGATCCAGATGGTTCTTCAGGAACAGATAGTCGCACAGGTTTTCACGCACCTTGAAGATGAATTCCTTGCCGGCCGAGGCGCCGCTGTCAAAGTGCTTGCGACTGTCGGAGTCGGTCATGCGCTGAAAATCGAAAGAGATTCGTCCCTTATCGGCCTGCTCCTCGATGTGCCCGAAAAGCCTCATCCCCAGCGCGTACGGGTTCATCCCCACCCGAGGCATCGAGGTGACTCCGGCATGAACCCTGGCAAAGTCCACCTCATGCCCCCTGATACGGTCATCCTGCAGGAAGAGCGCTTCATGCCAGTAGCTGGCCCACCCCTCGTTCAGGATCTTGGTCCGGATCTGGGGCTGGAAGAATATGGACGTCTTGCGGACTATCTCCAGGATCGAACGCATCCAGATGTTTTCATCCCTGGCCAGAAATTCCGAATTATCCAGCAAAAAGTGCAGCAGGTCACGTTTTTTTGCCGGACGTATTTCATGAACCCTGGCGAAATGCGCTTCCAGCTCGGGATAGCGAAGTTCCGCTTCGACGAAGAAGGTCTTCTCGCCCAGCTCCCCGTAGGTTCTCAGGCAGGCGTTGTAGCGATTGACTTCCTTGATGTATTCGCTGACCGAGATCTTCTTCTCCGACTGCAGGAAATGGTCGAAATAGTAGTTGAGGCGGGAAGAGCAGGCCGCTTCCGGCGGGGTGAACAGGTCCGCCAGTTCGCCATGAAAATCCACCAGGTTGTCGATACTTCTGGCAAATTCGATCACATAATCGACCCAGCGCCCCTTTTCCGCCCTGAGCCGGGCGATTACCCGCTTGTCCGACAAGGCCTGGCCGGTGAAGTCATAATCCCAGGTGTGGCGGAAGTAGAGGTTGTTCTGGAAAAAGTCGATGTGGGCCAGCACGTGGTAGAAGATCATCACGTTGAGCCAGTCAGGGTTGTTGTCATTGTAGAAGGAGATCGGCGGTCGGGTGTTGATGACCGTCTCGTAGGGATTGCTGGGATAGAGCTCGTACTTGCCCCGTTCGCGCAAAACTTCAACGTCATGAACCCAGTAGTCGTAGAGCGTGGGTATCATCACCTTGGGGGACAGTTCCAGCAGGTCCCTGTTGGTGACCACGTATTCCAGGCTCTCGTTGGTAAAGGAGAGGCCGGCTGCCCGTGCGCGTTCCTTGCATCCTTCCATGATCCGCTTGGTATGTTGGTTGATCAGTTCCATGAAAAACCCATCTTTGGGGCGCTATTCCGGCGCCCGTCGCGGGGTAATCCCGCCTTTAGGAAATCAGGTGTTTGATGCCTTCGATCAGTCTCTGTTCATCCGCATCTTTCTGGATCACATCCATCCGCAGCAGTTCGGGTTTCTTCCTCAGCAGCCCGGAGCTGTTAAGATAGCGGGCCACCGTGGTGCTGGGGCCCTGACCATGTTCCGCTATGGTTACCCCCACACGGCTGGCATAGACCAGCATCTTTTCAAGTTCCGGGATGGCGGCCGAGCCGGACTCATCCCAGTCGTCGCCGTCGGTGCCCTGGAAAACGTAGATATTGTAATCCTTGGCCAGATTCTCACGTTCCACGATCTCGTTGACCAGCCGATAGGCGCTGGAAACCTGCGTACCGCCTGCAACCCTCGAATTGTAGTAGCTGTAGAAGTCCGGCACTTCCTTGGCTTCGGTGTCGTGCAGTATAAAACGGGATTCGGCCTGGCCACCGTACTGGTAGAGCAGCCAGCTGTAGATCAGCACATGCTGGCTGACGACCAGGTCCGTGACCTTGCCTGCCATGGAGCCGGAATAATCGCGCAGGAAGAAGAGCATCGCCTGCGGCTCGTAATCCTTTTCACGCGACAGTATACGGTAAACCTTGTCGCGCGGCGCGATCAGGAAGCGGGTCGGGTCGATATCCGACACATCCGGAAGGTTGCCAAGCGAGATGTTGGTCTCGACGATCTTGCGCAGCGTTGCCTTTTTATCCAGTACCTGTCCGAAACCGCGATTCTTGTCGGTCAGTTCATAGCTGAAGCGTGTGAATGAACGCTTCTTGCCCTTGTCCCGCAGGTTAGGCAGCTGGAACTTTTCCGAGAGGATTTTGCCCAGGTCATAGGCCGAGGATTCTGTCTCATGATTTGCGCCGCCCCCTTCGCCAGGGCCACTGCCGGCTTGATCACCATCATCGCGGACCGGCTGCTCGCCGATGACATCGCCTTCCTGCTCATCGCCGGTGCCGCCTGATGCTCCCCCTTCACCTGGCGGGCGAACGGTCGGGTCGTGATAGAACTTCTCCTCAACCGTGGTCGGGATCACCACTACTTTTCCCTTGCGGCCCCGTCCCGGTTTTACCAGTTTGCCAACCTCGATCTTGCGCGGGAATCCGTCCTGTTCCCGCTGCCGGTCGCGCTCCAGGAGTTCGTCCAGCGATTTTGCCAGTGCGGCCCCGCTGATATACGGCTCCACCGCCTGACGCAGCACCAGCAGATCGCCGCTGTCGTATAATCCACGGCCAAATCCGGCCAGCTCGTGATCCGGCGGCAGGCCGGATGCGGGCAGTCCGTGCCCGTTCCCGGCGCTGGCCAGCTCTTCACGCATCCGTGCCTCCCGTTCGGGATCAAGTCCGGACGCCTTCAACTCTTCCAGATATGTAAACGGGTCATTTCTCATAGAACCTTCAAAAACCAGTTATTAATTTTCATCCTCTTGCGTGCAGAAATACTCGATGGTCTTCTGGGCGCAGGTCCGGCAGTAGCCCAGTTTGTCGAGCATGGTCGTGATCATGCGGTCGTAGAGTTTCTGGTTTTCCTCGTTGGTGCGGTTGGCCAGCGCACCGATCAGGCTGCCGGCGCCGGCGATGTCCGATTTCAGCCGCACGTCGGTGACCGCCTTGACCAGTTCCAGGTTATCCATGAAATCGTAATTGGGGTCCATCGAGATCTTCTGGCCATAGATCTTGCGGATCGAGGTGCGGAACGAATCGCGCTGCTCCTCGGTCTTCAGGCCGATGCGCTCCTCGACGCTCTTGACGTAGCGTTCGTCGATCTTCAACGCCCGCAGTTCCCCGTTCTGGGGGTCCTTATATTTCCACATCCGGTCCGGCCCCAGGTTTTCGGCGTCGATGCCGATGATCATGTTGACATAGTTCATCACGTCCTTGCGGATCGCGTGCGGTTCGTCCATGTAGGCGTTGAACATCTCGGTCATGATCCGTTCGCGGTAGAGCCCCTTGGCGATCTTCAGATCCTCCAGGTACTTGGCGCGATCGTTGGTTTCGACCACATAGTCCAGCACCACCCGCTCAAGAGTCTTGAACACGTCGTAGGCGAACATGCAGCGCCCTTCGTTGGTCTCGGAATTCTCGACCTGCAGCTGGATCGAACGCCCCAGGCTGCGGTGCCCCAATCCCTTCTGCCCGAAACGCTTGGTGATATCCGGATCCTGCCCGAGGGTATCGATCACCTCCGCCAGCGCCTTGATGCTCTTTTCGCCGGCCACTTCACCGGCCGCCAGTTTCATGGTTTCGATCGGGGTCAGCTTCTCCGAGCGGGGGAAACGGGTCAACACGACACCGACCGAAGCGGCGTAGTTCAGGTTCGGGTCCTGGTGTAGTGCCTCCTTGGTCAGGGTTGTCTTTGCGTCGCTGCCGATGGCGTAGGCGGTGAGACCTTCCTGCAGCCGGTAATTGGTGTTGTGGGAAACATAGCAGATCCGGCAGCGGTCCACGATTGGCGCTTCCTCTTTTTCGGCCAGGAAACGGTTGAATTCGGAGTTGTTGCTGGTGGCGATGATCAGCGAGTCGATCGGCCACTTGTAGCCGTCGATCTCGATGGCCCGGTTCTGGATCACGCCCAGGTATACCTGGACCAGGTCCTTTTTGTTCTTGAAAATCTCGTCCGAGAAATGGATGCCGCCGCCGGCGACCCGTGCCAGCGCGCCGCGCCTCAGGTCGAAGCGGTAGGGGTTGTTGGTGTCGGCGATATGCAGCAGGCGCTGGATCGATTCTTCTCCCAGAAGGTCCACCGACGACGAGGTAATCTTGTCCTTGGCCGGATACTTGCCGGTGACGGTGCCCAGGCTTTCGCTCATTGGCACCGGGATGATCTGGACGAATTCCAGCATGCGGTTCAGGTCGCCATCGCAATACTCGCGGATATCGTTCCAGATATAGCCGCTGCAGGCGCCCAGCGGGCGGTAGTTCTCGTACAGCGTGTCTATCGCGGTGTCGTCCAGGCCACCCTGTTCCGCCAGGAAGCGCCGGTTGTCATCGGCGGAATCGTGCAGGTTCATTGCCAGGATCAGCGGATCTTCAAAGGTCTGGGAATCGATGATATTGATTTTGCCGTAATGTCCCAGTTGTGCCAGTCCGTTATAGCGGAAGGTGTAACGGCGGTTTTTAGACTGGGACAGAAAGGAGCGGTATTGGGAACAGAGGAATTCGACGAAAAAGGTCTTGCCGTTGCCCGGTTCGCCGACCAGTACGAAGGCCATCTCCTTGCTGGAGCCCCCTTCGGCGGCGTCCTTGACATAGGAGACAAAGCTGTTGATCTCGTCGAACATGCCGATGGTATGTTTTTTGCCGCTGCGGAACACCTTGAAGTCGTAGGTGGTTCTGCCGTTGACGACCACCTTTTCGAAACCCGATCCCAGAATCATCCTGGCCACGGATTGAAAGGCGTTTTCGAAGACCCTTTCACCTTCCTTTAGTGAAACAATATGCTGAATCAGCTTTTCATGAGCAGCCATGATACTCCTCCGTATGATTGTCGATTGACTGAAAATCAAGATTCACAATTATTACTTACAATATAATATTAGCAAGCGGTATATGAAATTATTCTTAAAAATATTCTCATTACCCGCGTGCCCCTGGTATAACAGCTCTTTTGCCTTGCCGTTGTCACTTCATAAATGCTATTTTACCCCCTTTTGAACCATATTGGGAGGTGTTTCACGTGAGTTTATTCCGCTATCTGACGGCCGGTGAGTCCCATGGCCCGCAGTTGAGTGCAATTATCGAAGGGCTTCCGGCCGGCATCCGCCTGACGGCTGAAGCTGTTAATCTTGATCTGGCCCGGCGTCAGCAGGGGTACGGCCGTGGCGGTCGCATGAAGATCGAGAAGGACACGGTTGAACTGCTTTCCGGTGTACGCTGGGGTGAAACGCTGGGGTCGCCGCTGACACTGGTGGTGAAGAACCGGGACTGGGAAAACTGGCTGGAGAAGATGTCGCCGCTGGCTGAGCATCGCGACGATTCCAGTGCGGTAACACGTCCGCGCCCCGGCCACGCCGACATGACCGGTGCAATGAAATATAACCATGGCGATGTCCGTAACGTGCTCGAACGCTCCAGCGCCCGTGAAACCGCTGTTCGCGTGGCCGTTGGCGGAGTGGCCAGGGCTCTGCTGGCGGAGTTCGGTATCCGTGTGGGCGGTTATGTCATTGAGGTGGGGGGAGTGGTTGCCGAAGCGCCGCGGGAGTCGCTGGACCGGTTGTGGCAGCGTGCGTCCGCATCGGAAATGTTCTGCTGCGACCCGCGTGCCGAGGTGGAGATGAAGCTGGCGATTGACGTAGCCAAGGCTGCCGGGGATACGCTGGGTGGCGTGGTCGAGGTGCAGGTGCAGGGTGTGCCGGCCGGATTGGGCAGTTACGTGCATTGGGACCGCAAGCTGGACGCAAGGCTGGCGATGGCACTGATGAGCATCCAGGCCATCAAGGGGGTCGAGGTTGGAATCGGCTTCGAGGCCGCCCGCCGTCCCGGTTCCAGGGTGCATGACGAGATTTACTATGATAACGGCTATTGCCGCGATACGAACAATGCCGGCGGGATCGAGGGGGGCATGTCCAACGGCGAGCCGATCGTACTGCGGGCCGCGATGAAGCCGATTCCGACTCTTTACAAACCGCTCCGGTCCGTGGATATGCGCACCCACGAAGCTTTTGAGGCAACCGTGGAACGTTCCGACACCTGCGCGGTTCCGGCAGCGCTGGTCGTGGCCGAGGCGGTGGTGGCGATCGAGATCGCCGACGCGCTGCTGGAAAAGTTCGGCGGGGATTCGGTCGTCGAGATCAGGCGTAATCTGGAGGGGTACCTTGGGCAGATCCGCAATGCCTGATTGTCAGGTTATTCCGGCCGGTGAAAAGGCCGCGGAGCTAGCCGCGGCGCTGATGGAGGGGCGGGAACAATTTTATGCCGACGCAGATATTAGAATTGACACGGACGGGAAATCCGTGGAAGATGTCGCGGCAGTGATTTTAAGCCATTTGAAGGGGCTTTTAGCGTGAGCTTGCTGACCGTTAACCTGGCTGAGAACAGCTATGACATAATCATCGAGCACGGCTGCCTTTCATCGCTTGGCGCAAGATGCGCCGCGCTCGGCCTCTCCGGGGTGGCCGCGGTGATTACCAACCCGACCGTGTCCGTGCTGTATGGACGGACAGTGCTGGATTCCCTGGAATCTGCCGGATTCAAGGCGGTTCAGATCGAGATCGGTGACGGCGAGGAATACAAAAATTCCGCTACGCTGAACCGGGTGTATGACGCGCTTCTGGAAGCCGGAATCGATCGGAGTTCGTTCATAGTCGCTCTGGGTGGCGGCGTTGTGGGCGATCTCGCCGGATATGCCGCGGCCACCTGGCTGCGCGGCATACGGTTCGTACAGGTGCCGACCACGCTGTTGTCACAGGTGGACAGCAGTGTCGGCGGAAAAACCGGCATTGACCATCCGCTGGGCAAAAACCTGATCGGGGCTTTTTACCAGCCCCGGCTGGTGCTGATAGATGTTGCAACGCTTGATACGCTCGATGTCCGCCAGTTCCGGGCAGGGTTGGCGGAGGTCGTCAAGTATGGTGCTATAATCGATCTGTCGTTTTTCGAATTTCTGGAATCCAATATCGATGCGATACTGGCCATGGATCCGGATACGCTGATCAGGGTTATCTGCCAATCCTGTGTTCTCAAGGCCCAGGTGGTCGAACTGGACGAGAAGGAGTCCGGCCTGCGTGCTGTTCTTAATTACGGCCATACTTTGGGGCATGCCTTTGAAACCCTTTGTGGCTATTCCGGAATGGTGCACGGTGAGGCGGTGGCGATTGGCATGGCGCTGGCGGCGCGGGTGTCGGCGGCACTCGGTTTTTGCAGTCCGGAGGATGTGCTCAGGATTACCACGTTGATTGAACGTTGCGGACTTGCTACTGACGTCCCTTCATTTGACCGCGGGAAACTTCTCAATTCGATAGCAGCGGACAAAAAGTCCAAAAGCGGAGCTATCACATTTATATGTAACAATGGCATCGGCATGTACGCCATGTCGCAGCATACCCCCGAAGAATTGCTCAAATTGAGCGGGCTGGAGGCGTGACCATGCAGCAGGATAATTCGTCGTTCTGGACAGACATAAAAACATTAGAGGAACGTCTTGCCAATTCACCCGATTCGTTCTGTTTTGCGAAGCTGTCCGAAGTCTATCTGAAGGTGGGCTTGATTGAAGATGCTCTGCATACCGCGCGCCAGGGAATTACAAAACATCCCTCCTATCTGGCCGGCCAGCGTGCATTGGCCATGGCCAGTCATGCCAAGGGCCTGACCGAGGAGAGTTTGGCCGCCCTCAGAATTGTTACCGAGGCAATGCCGGATGATTTGACGTCTCAAAAACTGCTTGGCCGGCTCTTGATTGCTGCCGGAGATCTTGATGCCGCCCGGATCGCCTTTAACACCGTACTGGAGTTTACTCCTGATGACATGGAAAGCCGACTGGAACTGGAATCACTCGAACGGCCGGCCGGGGTTGCGCCAGTGCCTGCCTCGCAGGAAGACTTCGACGATGATGAAATAATAGAAGATCTGGAGATTCTGGAAGAGCTTGAACTATATGAAGAAGAGCCCGATGCTTCCGAGTCTGGATCCTTTGAATCCGCGCTGGAAACGGAAACGCCGCCGGAACGGCATCATGATCCGCTTTCAACCGGTACGCTTGCCGAGCTTTACGTTTCACAGGGTTTTATCGACAAGGCGCTTGAGATTTATCGGGCCATCCTTAACGATAACCCTGCAAACAGTGCCGTCAGTGACCGTGTTTCCGAGCTTGAACTAATGCTTGTTCCGGCTGAGTCTCCTGTCTCTGCTTATGAATTCTGCGATGAAGCGGAAGAGGCTTCTGTATCGCTTCCGGAACCCTGCGGAACGCTTCCGGCGGATATGTATCAGGAAACCCCGGTGTCTTCACCATTTACTTCTTCTGAGGAAATCCTTTCTCAAGAAGCATTCCATGAAACACCAATCGCCTCTGTCAGCGCTGCTTTGCCGACAATGGGAACCGCGGATAATGCGCTCAGCACTCTCGAGGGGTGGCTGGAAAACATCAGGAGGATCAGATCATGCCGCTGAAAAGTACGCTGAACGCCATTTTAGACTCCGTGGACGGAGCACTGTCGGTTGTCATCATGGCGTATGACGGTATTCCGATTGATGAGGTCTCCGTGGAACAGTCGGAGTTTGATATGCAACTCCTCTCGGTCGAGTATGCATCGGTGCTCAAGGAGATCAAGCGCGCCGTCGATGTCATCAAGGTCGGTGATCTCGAAGAGGTGGCCATATCCACTACTCAGACACGGGTTATTGTCAGGGTTCTTAATGACGATCTCTTTGCTGCCTTGATCATGAAGCACGATGGAAACTTCGGCAAGGGACGTTACATGCTGAAACTCAAATCATACGAACTGGCCAGGGAGCTGTCATAGTCATGAATTTACTGGTTCTGCACGGTCCCAACCTGAACATGCTTGGAAAACGCGAACCACAGGTCTACGGTACCCGGACTCTGGATGATATCAATGGCTCGCTGCAGGAACTCGCGGATGATCTGGGATGCGACCTCTCGTTTTACCAGTCGAACATCGAAGGGGAACTGGTCACTGCCATTCAGAGCGCGGTTTCGGGTTGTGACGGAATCCTTATTAATCCGGCCGCCTATACCCATACCAGCATCGCGATCCGCGACGCTCTGTCCGCGGTGGGACTCCCCTGCGTGGAAGTACACCTCTCCAACATCCATCGTCGTGAATCGTTTCGGCATTCAAGCATGATCGCACCGGTTGCAATAGGTCAGATATGCGGTTTCGGCAGTGACAGCTATCTGCTTGGATTACGGGCATTATTTAATCACATTAAAAAAACCGACTGATCGCATCCGCCGTGAGAACGGCTATTTTGTCTTTCAGCTAAAAACAGTTGTAGTCAGGGTTTCATTTATGCTAAAAAGCAGGCGCTCAAGTCTGGATCCGTTCTTTGAAGAATATGCGCTTGACGCGGTTCTTATCACGGATATCAGGAATATCCGTTATCTGTGCGGTTTCAGCGGTAGCGAAGGCGCATTGCTGGTATCCCGGAGCGCGGTCTGGTTTCTATGCGATTCCCGTTATACCGCTCAGGCTCGGGCCGAGGTGCAGGGGGCTGATGTCAGGGAATGTACGCTCCGTCTTGAAACCCTCTATGCTCTGGCGGTCGAAAACGGATTCAAGCGGATCGGTTTCGAGGCGTCACACACTTCTGTCACGGCTTTTCGCAAGCTTGCGGGTGTATTTTCCGGTATTGAACTGGTAGAACTCGGGTCGGTTCTTGACAATGTCCGGCTCTGCAAGGATGCTTCGGAGATCGAGCTGCTCTCTTCCGTTGCCTTTCTCGCTTCGAAGTCGCTGGAGGCGGTGCTGGGCCTGGTAAAGCCCGGTGTGCTGGAGTCCGAGATCGCGCTTGAGCTTGAATTCGAGATGAGGCGACGCGGAGCCGATGGACGAGCGTTTGATTTCATCGTTGCTTCGGGAGTTCGGGGGGCGATGCCCCATGGCAGGGCCAGCGACAAGGCAATCCAGTCCGGCGAACTGGTGACGATTGATTTTGGCGCTCTCAAGGATGCCTATCATTCCGATGAGACCGTAACGATTGCCTGTGGCGAACCAGGTCCTCGAGAACGCGAGATACATGCAATAGTAAAGGCTGCCCATGACCTTGCGATAGAGCAGGTCAGACCCGGTCTTGGTTGCAGGGAACTGGACGCGGTTGCCCGTGACTATATTGGTGAACGCGGCTATGGTGAGTATTTCGGACATGGCCTGGGACATGGCGTCGGGCTTGAAATCCACGAGATGCCGACATTGTCGCCACGCAGTGATGCCATACTGAAAGAGGGCATGGTGATCACGATAGAGCCGGGGATTTATATTCCGGGGTTCGGAGGGGTCAGGATTGAAGATACGCTGGTGGTAACCGCCGACGGCTATCGTGTTTTGACCTGTGCCGACAAACAATTGCTGATACTTTAGCATATCAACATCAAAAAGTACCATTACACCAGAGTTATTCAAAGGAGAGACAGAAGATGGATATCAAGGATCTGAAGTTGTTGATAAAGACGGTGACCGAGTCTGACATCACCGAGTTTGAGATGGACAACTCCGACGAGAAGATAGTTATCAAGCGTGGGCATAAACCGGAATATATCCAGATGGGCGCACCGGTCATGCAGTCCTACGCAGCTCCCCAGTACGCAGCTGCTCCAGCCGCCGCGCCGGCAACCCCCGCTGCTTCGGCAGTTCCGGTTCCCGCAGCGGATACCGGTGATACCCTTAACTCCCCCATTGTCGGCACTTTCTACCGCGCGCCAGCTCCAGATGCCGCGCCTTATGTCGAGGTAGGACAGGTGGTCGAAAAGGGCCAGGTGCTCTGTATCGTAGAGGCGATGAAACTGATGAATGAAATCGAGGCCGAGTGCAAGTGCAAGATCTTAAAGATCTGCAAGGAAAACGCACAGGCGGTCGAATTCGGCGATCCGCTGTTCGTGATCCAGAAACTATAATTAACTTCCACTTCTAGCCCTGATAAACAGGATAAGTGCGTTAACGAAGCTATTTTCCGCCTGAAAATAGCAGAAAATATCTTCTAACTTACTAAGAGGGGTTTACCTTCATGTTCCATAAAGTCCTTATTGCAAATCGCGGAGAAATTGCCGTCAGGGTCATTCGCGCCTGTAAAGAGCTGGGCATCAAGACCGTTGCCGTCTATTCGCAGCCGGACGTGAATTCGCTGCATGTCAAGCTGGCCGATGAAAGCGTCTGTATCGGACCTGCGCCTAGCGCCAAGAGTTATCTCAACATCAACGCCATCATCAGTGCGGCGGAGTTGACCGATGCCGAAGCGATTCATCCCGGATACGGATTTCTCTCCGAGAATGCCAATTTTGCCGAAGTGTGTGAAAAATGCGGCATCACCTTTATCGGGCCAACCGCCGAGAGCATGCGGATCATGGGTGACAAGATCAGTGCCCGCCAGGCGGTTATCAAGCAGGGCGTCCCCATTCTGCCCGGCACCAAGGAAGGTGTACATTCGGTCGACGAGGCGGTCAAGATTGCCAAGGAGATCGGATTTCCGGTGATCATCAAGGCCACGGCGGGTGGCGGTGGTCGCGGCATGAAAATAGTCCATTCCCAGGCTACGTTGCCTAATGCCTTTGCAACCGCCCGGGCCGAGGCCCAGTCCGGTTTCGGCAATCCGGAAGTGTATATCGAGAAGTATTGCGAACAGCCTCGCCATGTTGAAATCCAGATTCTGGCTGACAAACATGGCAACGTGATCCACTTGGGTGAGCGTGACTGTTCCATTCAGCGTCGTCATCAGAAGCTGATCGAAGAAGCGCCTTCTACCGTTGTCACACCCGAAAT
Organism: Deltaproteobacteria bacterium; assembly: GCA_030654645.1. GTDB lineage: Bacteria > Desulfobacterota > Desulfuromonadia > Geobacterales > Pseudopelobacteraceae > JACRCG01. Next base: position 18,809 of record JAURXC010000007.1, read on the forward strand.
CCGCAAGGCAATGGGTGATGCGGCGGTCAAGGCCGCCGCTGCTGTCGGTTACAACAGTGTTGGCACCATTGAATTTCTTGTTGACAAAAATAACAAGTTCTATTTCATGGAGATGAATACCCGTGTTCAGGTTGAACATCCGGTAACCGAGATGGTGACGGGTGTGGACATCGTTCGTGAACAGATTCGTTCGGCCGCTGGAATCCCCTTGCGTTACAAGCAGGAGGATATCCAGATTCGGGGGCATTCCATCGAATGTCGCATCAATGCCGAGGATCCCTTCAAGTTTACTCCATGCCCGGGCAAGATTACCGCTTATCACCCGCCGGGAGGACTTGGAGTCCGGGTTGATTCATTTGTTTACGACCAGTATTCGGTTGTGCCGCACTACGATTCGTTGATCGGCAAGCTGATTGTACACGCCGATACACGCGATGAGGCCATCAAGCGCATGGCGCGAGCACTTGATGAATACTGGATCGAAGGTATCAAGACCACGATCTTCTTTCACAAACGGATTATGGCCAACAAAGATTTCATTGAAGGAAACATCGACACCTCTTTCCTTGAGCGCATCGTACTGGAGTAGCTATCATGGACTTTCCAGAAGAACTGAAATACTCTAAGGAACATGTCTGGGTCAGAATTGAACGAGGCAGCGCGGTTATAGGCATCACCGACTTTGCCCAGGAAGAACTTGGCCTGGTCAATGGTGTGGAACTTCCCGATGAAGGGGACGAGGTAGAACAGGACGACTCGGTCGGCTCAATTGAAGCACGTAAGACCGTTGCTGAAATTTATGCCCCTTTCAGTGGTACCGTCCAGAGTGTAAACCATGAAGTGCTCGATAATCCCGACCTGGTCAATGATGATCCCTATGACGGTGGTTGGCTGGTAGAAATCACTCTTGACGACCCGGATGAGCTTAAGAGTCTGATGTCGGCCGACGATTATGCCGACTATATTGAAAACAGGGATTAAGTTATTACATAAACTGTGCTATAAGGGCGAGATGAGGTCATATCTCGCCCTGTTTTATTGAAAGGACTCCAACGTGCGCCCGTCGCTCCTGTTGTTTGCATTGATACTGATTTCTCCCGTTGCGAAATATGTCTCAGCTGAACAACTTCCGCTGACCCTGAAAGAATCAATTCGCATGGCGGTTGAAAAAAACCTCGATGTCCGGGCTGAACTCTATAACCCTGCCCAGTTCGAGGCGGAAATTAACCGTAATCGTTCGATCTATGACCCGCAGTTGTCATTATTGACCGAATACACCGACTCGACCATCTCTCCAGTAGGATCGGTCACCTCCGGCAAAACCACAGAATCCCAGTCTTTTCTGGTTAATTCTTCGCTCAGTCGTCTGTTGTGGACCGGCGCCAGCGCATCGATCAATTTCAATAACAGCTATACCGGCAGCAATTCATCCCAGTCCATGCCCAACTATTGGCAAACCGGACTGGGAGCCAGCATCAGTCAGCCGCTTCTGAAAAACGCCGGTCGCGATGCCACCGAAATTGCCATCAACGTGTCCAGGCTATCCAAGTTCGCATCCCTGGAACGCTTCAACTCCAAGCTGCTGTCAACAGTTGTGCAGGTTCGAACGGAATATTTTAAACTGCACAGTTTGCTGGAGGAACGTGATGTAAAGAAGGTTTCCCTGGAGTTGGCTCTCAAGATTCTTTCGGATACCAAGGCCAGGGTCAAGGCTGGTATTTTGCCTGCGATGGAAATTCTTAATGCGGAATTCGGCAGCGTTTCCAGGGAAAAGGAGCTGATCGATGCGGAACTGGCCGTCAAAAACCAAATCGATGTTTTAAGATTGCTGCTGCAGGTCGAGGATAAAAATGCGGAGCTGCATATTTTGGATCTTCCTCCGCGAGATCTTCTGGATACTGTCGAGAGTGACGCCATTCGCATGGCTCTGGAGCGGCCGGATATTCGCGAACAGAAACGCAATCTGGAAATTGCCGAGCTGCAGACCCGTGTTTTCAGCGCAAAGACCCGTCCTGATCTGGCCTTGACCGCATCCGCATCCTTGACCGGCAATGACAGCACTTATCATGGCAATATGGACAAGGTTGTCACTTTTGATTATCCGGTATGGAGTATCGGACTGAACTTTGTCTATCCCCTGGGTAACAGGGCCGCCGAAAACGACTATCGCAAGAGCAGGCTTAAAACCGAACAGACCGCACTGCAGATACGCAGTCTTGAAGAGAACGCCGCCAATGAAGTAAGAGCGGCGATTCGCGGGATCGCAACCGGATTCAAGCAGATTGAAGTGACGGACCGCGGACGGGCCTTTGCCGAGGAGCGGTTGCGCGCTTTCATACGAAAAAACGAGGTCGGACTCGCAACCACCAAGGAAGTGCTGGACGTGGAGAATGACCTGGCGGTTTCAAAAAGCAACCAGATCAAGGCGGTGGTGGGGTACGCCAATGCGCTGACCCGTTATTGGCAGGTTACGGGCGAACTTCTTGAACGCGAGGGTATTCGTGTTGTCGAGGGTGACGCCGACAAACTTTATTCCGCGACCCGTTGATGCTGCGAATCGGCCAGATAGAATACGCAAACTGCACCCCACTGTTCCATCTGCTCAGGGAACAGTTTCCCTGTGATGATTACGAGTTCATTTCAGGAGTGCCCGCCGCGCTTAACGCCCTACTGGCAAACGGCAGAATTGATGTCTGTCCTTCCTCTTCGATAGAGTATGCCGTCCACTCCGAACGTTATCGTATCCTGCCGGACCTTTCAATCTCCAGCGATGGAGCTGTTGCCAGCGTTCTGCTGTTTTCCCGTGTTCCGGTTGAAGACCTCAATGGCCGGAAGATCTTGCTCAGCTCTGAATCCGCAACATCTGTCAATCTTCTGAAGGTACTTATGAAACAGCATTATTGCTGTGATTGTGAGTATGAGGTAAGTACCCGGAAAATATCCGATGCGTTATCGACCGCCCCTGCGCTGCTTCTCATCGGTGATGCCGCACTGCGGGCATCAATTCACGAGCCGGATGTGAAGGTTTATGATCTCGGTGAAGTATGGCGTAACTGGACCGGCCTGCCATTTGTTTTCGCTCTCTGGTTGTGCCGGATCGAAGTATCCGAAAACGAGAGTTTGCTTGAATTGTCCCGCCAGTTGACTCAGGCGAAGCAGCTTGCCGCGCTTCACTATGAACGGATCGTTGCGCTGACGGAGGAGTTGAGTTGGATGGAACCTGAACATCTGCTTTCATATTGGCAAAACAATATATCCTACCATCTGGATCAACGTAACATATCTGGCTTGAAACTCTTCTATGAGAAGTGCTTTGAGATGGGACTGGTAGATTCAGTACCGACATTAAATTTTATATCACCATGAATTCGGGTGAATTGGCTGGCCAATGAATCATAAGCATATTGACAGCGGCAGATGGGTTCATACATTGTCGGGGATTATCCGTTCGGCCGGTGATCCATTGCATGATTACGGAACTCAACGACTTGAAGATACCTGCGTAAGAGTAACAATTGTGGCGCGCACCCGCTGGATCATGCTGCTGTTGATTCTGCTATACGCGCTTTTTGCGGCACTTAGTTACAAGTTGAGCACGGTCGGATTCTGTTTTAGTATTCAACAGACGAGCTTTCTCGCACTCACCGTGGTTTTCGTTGTAATTTACAATGCCGTTCTCTGCTCTAGATGTCCCCATCTCCAGCGTGTTCCATATCTGATTCATATTCAGATCGCTCTTGATTTGATATTTGTAACCACGCTGATTCATTTTACCGGCGGTGTCGTCAGCTGGTTCTGGCCGGTATATCTTCTGGTTACCATTGAATCGGCCTTCCTCTTTGATGACAAGCGTGATGTTTGGTTGATCGGCACGCTGGGCGCAACATTCTATGGCGCACTTCTTGCGGTTGAAAGTTTCCATATTTTGCCCCATGTGGAGATGCCGTTCATTAACACATCCCTGCACAAGGAATTTTTGTTTCAGCTGCTGATGTGGTGTTGGGTTGCCGGCATGAATGCAACTGTCGCTTTTGTCGCCGCATTCATGATGGATACAATCCGCCGGGATAACCGCCGGGTAAAAGAGGGCGAGGAGGCTCTTCTCAGCTTTATCTCTTCGGCAAACGACCTGATCTTCAGTTGCAATCCGAACGGGCGCATATTGTACGCTAACCGGATGTTTCAGGATCTGCTTCACATCGAGATCGACAATCCGCGAGCACAGTCCCTGTTCGACCTTGTGGATGGAGATCCCAGGGAGTTGCTTGCCAGTTTGATTGAGAGCATTGCCATGGGCGGGCAACCGGAGCACCTGGATGTTACATTTAAACCAGCGGGAGAATTGCCGGTTGAAGTTGAGATGAGTCTTTCCACCAGCCATCGTGACGGAGATTCTGTCGTGGTCTGGGGAGTCTGCCGTGACATAACAGAACGAAAGAAGGCCCAGAACGAATTATATGTGATGGCGCATCATGACATACTTACCGGACTACCCAACAGAATCCTTCTGTTGGACCGCTTGCATCAGGCGAAGTCTCTTGCCAACCGTATGCATGAAAATTTTGCACTGCTTTTCCTGGATCTGGATCGTTTCAAGATCATCAACGATACATTGGGGCATTCCGTGGGCGACGAACTGTTGCGGCTTGTAGCCGCGCGTCTGAAGCGTATTTTGCGCGAATCGGATACCGTGGCCAGGATAGGTGGCGATGAGTTCATCATTCTCCTGTTAAACGTGGATAAGCACGCTGTCGGCCTGCTGGCGGACAAAATTCTTAAATCGCTGGTGCTGCCGTTCAATCTTCGGGATCACGAACTGTTTGTCACCACCAGCATCGGCATCTGTATGTATCCCGACAATGATCAGGATGCGGAGTCGATGATGAAAAAAGCGGATGTTGCCATGTACCATGCAAAAGCGCTGGGGCGGAACAACTTCCAGTTTTATGACGAACAGATGGACCTGAATGCGTCCCGGCGTTTTGTCATTTCAAACAGTCTGAGGCGGGGACTGGAACACGATGAGTTCAGGTTGTACTACCAACCAAAAATCGATGTATTGACAGGACAGATAGTTGCGGTCGAGGCGTTGGTGCGCTGGGAACATCCCGAACTGGGACTGCTTTCTCCACTTGAGTTCATACAATTGGCGGAAGAAAACGGTTTGATCATGCAGCTGGGGGAATGGGTGCTGCGTGAAGCCTGTTTGCAGAATATGCGATGGCAGCGTGAAGGAGTTGCCAGTATACGCGTTGCAGTGAATCTTTCCGGTTATCAGCTGCAGCACCAGAGCCTTATGACGGTGGTGGGGCTAGTGCTCAAGGAAACCGGAATGTCACCGGATCACCTTGAGTTTGAAATAACCGAAAGTGTAGTCATGCAGAATCCTGATTTTGCGGTTTCCATTCTGACGCAGATATCCGCGCTTGGAATCCACATCTCGATCGACGACTTCGGCACAGGTTACTCCTCCCTGGCCCACTTGAAACGTTTCTCCGTAAATACGCTCAAAATTGATAAATCGTTTGTGAATGAAGTCAGCATCAATGGCACCGATGCAGCCATTGCCACCGCGATTATAGCCATGGGCAACAGTCTCAACCTGAACGTAATCGCGGAAGGCGTTGAAACCCAGGCCCAGTTTGATTTCCTGAAGAAGAATAATTGCGGTCAGGTGCAAGGTTTTTTCTTCAGTCGCCCGTTACCATCCGATGATATTGTCAAAGTCTTGAAGAAGAATATGTTAGATGTTAAAAATCACTGATGCCGGAGTGACTTCCACGCAGCATAATCTGCAAGTATTTTCCCATGATCGAAACAAAGTCGCTCCGGCAGCTCGTTCAGCCTGAAACAGGCAAGGTTGGCCGCATCATCGGCAGCCTGTGGCGTGCCGTGGCCGGTTCCGACAAATACCGTGGAGATTGTGTGCATCCGGCTGTCACGGGACGGGTCGGAATAGCAACCCAATAAACGTAGTTCCGACACGGTGAGTGATGTTTCCTCAAGAGCCTCACGAATAGCCGCGCTCTCCAGGCTCTCTCCGTAATCGACAAATCCACCGGGAAGCGCCCAGCCATAGGGCGGATTTTTGCGCTCTATCAGAATTATACCGTTGTCCATTTCTATGATTACATCAACCGTTGGGAACGGATTACGGTACTGTTTTACTTCTGAACCACAGGTTTGGCAGGTGAGGGCATTATAAGACATGGGGCCTCCTGGAATAAAAAAGGGGAGAATGTTAATTCTCCCCTTTGAAAGCAGCAATATGCGTAAGGATTACTTTTTCTTTTTGGCCGAACCACCGGAAGCTTTTTTGGATGCTTTGAGCGGGTTGACCTTGGTGTCGTCCACCTTGATCTCTACTTTCACGTGCGAAGCAAAATTACAGATGCCGCCGACCCATTTCTTGGCTGGCGCCGGGTATGCGCTGCAAACCTGGCCGATGGTGCCGGTTACGATCCGGTCGCATCCTTCACAGTTTTCTTCAATAACCTGACAAGAACCGCCTGTAAAAATACAACCCTGTTTTCCCCAAAAGGTACACTCGATACCTGGAAGTACGGTCTGACACTGCATGCTTCTTCCTCCTGAATTTGTTCTTGAATGAAGAATAACCTTATCAATTCTAGCCGAGAAATGTCAACGGAAAAATTGTCGGGAAACCGTACTGTTTGAATGACTTGATAATTGTATTCAATTGGCAATTTCGGATAAGAATAAACTGAATATTATTTGTTAATAAGATTGATAATCAAAAATATATCGGTAAAATGAATGCAACTATAATTGATTCTGTTCGGAAAGGTGGTGACAACATGGAAAAGGACATGATTAGAAGTCTTGTTGCAGGTATGGGGATTGCCGGACTGGTAGCAGGCACGACACTCGCGGCGCCAGCTCTGGCTGCGGAATCCGGTTGAGGAGGCAAGGCGGGCGCCGGGAGCGCCCCAAAGGCCAAGACCGCGACGTTCAAGAAGGTTACATCCGCGGTAAAGGCCGATAAAAAAGCCGTAAAAACGAAGAAAAGTCTGAAAGACTCTGCCGGCAAAGAGGGACAGAAACCCAAGGAAGTACCAGGGAAAAGTGGCTGAGGCGGTTCAACCAAGTAGCGCGGTCGCGCTATCTGACTTTCCGGAAGGCGGATCCAAGAGACGGATTATGATCGGTGCCATCACGCGATGATCAACTTATCGGAAGTATTTCCGTGCTGTCGCGCCCTGCTCGGCGTTAAAGCCTGGCAGCGGATACTCGACAATGCGGGAGATGGCTTGGAACCGACCGACTTTCCGGCAGTTCTGTACGAATTGGGTGAGCCCGGAGTCCCACCATTTCTTCCCGGGCTCGCCCATATTGAACTTGCCGGTTTTCAGGTTAGAACCGCCGATCCGATACCGGAAGCAACAGAAAAACCAATGATTAATCCCACCCTGCAGATTATCCCGGTCGCCTGGACCAATCTGGCTAATCTGCTTACCCGATCCAAGCGGCGTGACCTTGCGCGTGTAAAAACGGGAAATGAATATATCCTCGTGTGGCGGGAACCGGCGACCGGACGTGTTCAGGTGCAGGCAGCCGAGTCGTGCGATCTGCTGGCCATCAAGATCAGCGTTGAAGAGCTTGACCCGAATGATGTTGCCCGAGAGTCATCAGTCCCGGTCGGCAAGATAGATGCGATCATGAGGGAAGCGGTCTGGAAGGGGTTGGTGCTTTCACCGCCGTCGGCACTGTGTCGAAAAACGTCTGTTTCCGGTCGGGATGAAAATTATTCCGTTGCAGATGTCTTCACCTTGCAGTGGCACCTGACACAGCAGTGCGATCTGCACTGCCGCCACTGCTATGACCGCACCAACCGCGCCGCGTTTCCATTTGACAGGGCTCTTTCGTTGCTGGATGAGCTGGGCTCTTTTTGCAGAAGCCGTTTTGTGCGAGGCCAGGTTTCCCTGACAGGTGGAAATCCGTTATTGTACCCGCATTTCTTCGAACTTTACCAGGCCGCTGCCGAGCGCGAGTTGATGATCGCCATTCTTGGGAATGCCGTTGAGCGTGCTGATCTGGAGCGGATCGTGGCGATACGGATGCCGGTTTACTACCAGGTCAGCCTGGAGGGGCTGGAGTCGCACAATGACGGGATTCGCGGGGCGGGCAACTATCGGCGGACGGTCAGCTTCCTGAGGATGCTGACCGAGATGGGAGTGCCGAATATGGTCATGTTGACCCTGACCCGGCATAATATGGATCAGGTGATTCCGCTGGCTGCCGAGCTGGAAGGAATTACCGACGGCATGGCCTTCAATCGCCTGGCACTGTTCGGAGAAGGAGCTGCTCTTGAACTGCCGACGCCGATTGAGTATCGCATTTTTCTGGAGGAGTATGTCAGGTCGCTTGACTCCCATCCCGTACTGGGTCTCAAGGACAACCTGCTTAACACGGTTCTGGAGCGGAGCGAAAAAGAGCTGTTCGGCGGTTGTGCCGGTTACGGCTGCGGCGCTGCCTTCAACTTCGTATCAATTCTTTCCGATGGCGAGGTGCATGCCTGCCGCAAATTCCCGTCACCGATCGGCAACATCATTACCGATAGCCTGGAAAATGTTTACCTCTCCGATGCCGCCGGCCGGTATCGTTCTGGAAGCGGCGCCTGTGCCGGATGCAGTCTGAATGCCGTCTGCCGCGGATGCCCGGCGATAACCGCCAGCCTGGGCCTTGACCCGTTCAGTGAAAGAGACCCCTACTGCTTCAGAAATCCTTCCTGAGAGTCCATTTACCGTTCAGCGCCGGCTGATTTTCAAAAAATTATCCAGAAGCTCCATGCCGCAATCGGTCAGGATCGACTCGGGGTGGAATTGCACCCCCCAGATCGGCAGATGTTTGTGGCGCAGTCCCATGATCTCGCCGTTCTCTACCCAAGCTGTGACTTCCAGGCAATCCGGGAGAGTGGGGCGGTCAACAATCAGGGAGTGGTAGCGGGTGGCCTGGAAGGGATTGGGGAGTCCGGCATAAAGCTCCTTGCCGTCATGGTGGATTGGGGATGTCTTGCCGTGCATCAGGGAAGAGCTCCTGACGACGTTGCCTCCAAAGGCGGCGCCGATGGACTGGTGTCCGAGGCAGACTCCCAGAATCGGAATCTTCCCGGCGAAGTGCCTGATGGCCGCGACGGAAATTCCGGCCTCTTCGGGTGAGCATGGTCCGGGGGACACAACGATGCGTTCGGGATTCAGCGCCTCTATTTCGGCCAGTGTGATCCTGTCGTTGCGGTGAATCCGCACATCTTCTCCCAGCTGTCCGAAATACTGGACGATGTTGAAGGTGAAGGAATCATAGTTATCGATCATCAGCAGCATTTAGACAATACCTCTCTCCGCGGTTTCAACCGCCCGCATTACGGCCATCCCCTTGTTTACCGTTTCCTGCCATTCCGCGGCGGGATCGGAGTCGGCCACGATTCCGGCTCCGGCCTGGAGATGGACCTTGCCATCCTTGATAACCAGGGTGCGTATCGTGATGCACAGGTCCATGTTGCCGGAAAAAGAGAAATATCCGACCGCGCCGCCGTAAATCTCGCGACGGACCGGCTCCAGTTCGTCGATGATCTGCATGGCGCGAATTTTGGGCGCTCCAGATAAAGTACCGGCCGGGAATGTGGCCCGTACCAGGTCGAAGGCATCCTGGTCGCCGGCCAGCTCACCCTGGACATTGGAGACGATATGCATGACGTGGGAGTAACGCTCGATCAACATGAGCTCCGACACCTTGACCGATCCTGTGCTGCAGACCCTCCCCAGATCGTTTCTGCCGAGATCCACCAGCATCACATGCTCGGCGCGCTCCTTGGGGTCGGCCAGCAGCTCTTCGGCCAGTAAAGCGTCTGCTTCCGGGGTTGTCCCGCGCGGCCGGGTTCCGGCAATCGGGCGCAGTTCCACCTGTGATCCCTCCTTGCGGACCATTACTTCCGGAGATGCGCCGGCGATCACGGTATTCTCCAGTCGGAGAAAGAACATGTAGGGGGAAGGATTGAGGGTTCTTAGCACCCGGTATATGTCCAGCGGATCGGCCGTGAGGTCACCGCTGAAACGTTGCGACAGTACCACCTGGATAATGTCGCCGGAGCGAACGTACTCCTTGGCCTTTTCAACAGAAGCTTCAAATTCTTCACGGGTGACGTTTGACTGGAGCCCGACACTCCCGGTGGGATTGGCCCTGGCCGGCGCCGCAAGAGGAGCATGCAGGCGTGCTATCATGGCATCGATCTTTTCCGTGGCACGCTGATACGCCTGCGCAGCTGTGGCGCCATCGCCGATATGGGCGTTTGAAACCACCTTGATCTTCTGGCGCATGGTGTCGAAGATCACGATCGTATCGGTGATCATGAAGTAGGAGTCGAATGCATCCAGGATGGCGGGCTTGTCGTTGGGCAGGTTCTCGAAATGCCGTACCATGTCGTAACCGAGATAACCTACCGCTCCACCGAAAAAACGTGGCAAACCTTCCACTTCGACCGGAGTGTATTTTGCCAGCAGGTCGCGTACGCAGTTCAATGGATCGGATGCGTTCATGCTGCTGGTGACACCGTCATTGATTATTTCGACCAGATTACCCCTGGAGCGGATCACTACGGAAGGGCTCGATCCCAGGAAGCTGTAGCGTCCCCACTTTTCCCCTCCCTCGATACTTTCCAGCAGATACGAAAAACGTCCGTCATCAAGCTTTCTGAACGCGGACACCGGAGTATCCATGTCAGCCATGATTTCACGATACACC
>JAURXC010000008.1 GCA_030654645.1 Deltaproteobacteria bacterium
GGCGGTGTGGATATCGATGCGGTAATCGGAGCGCTTGGTCGCCTCCAGCACGGCATAAGCAATGCGCTGGGTTGTCTCGCCAATGGTGCTGCCGGGAAACATGCGGTTGAGGTCGGTCTTGTCGAACGGCCAGCTACGGGTACGCAGATTGACCCCCAGCACGTTGACCGCCGGTATAATCAGCACCCGCCTGGCCAGCTTGAGTTCCGGGTACTTTCCAGATTCGACACTATTCAGGAAGTCTGCCAGACGCGACAGAATAAAAACCCCGTTGATTTCGTCTCCATGCAGTCCCGCCACCAGCGCCACGGCCGGGTGAGACGACTTCGGCCCGATCTCGTGGCAGGGAATGTCGAAACCCTCCCGCACCGGGGCGGTCATGCAGAGCAGGTTGCGTTTCATGACCTGCCTCCCGTCCTGGCCATAACCCGCGCCATCAACGACCCTTCATAGACCAGCGGGTATTCCCTCAGGGTAAAGAGAATGCCGTCCACCGGTGAGCGCACTTCTGAAAGCACATCTCCAGAGAATGGCGATACTATCGTTCCCAGCAATTCTCCCCTGCGCACGTCGGTCCAGTGGGATGCGCAGGAAACGAACATACCGGAGGTCTGGGCATTCAGGTAGTGCACGTTACTGTCATCGGCGATCAGCGGAGTGTGGGCAGTTTCCGGCAACACCACTTCCGACGCCAGAACGCCGCAATCCTGCCATACCGCCAGAATACCCGCCACCAGCTGATCGCAGTATTCAGGAGTGATACGCATGCCGACTCCCATCTCCACCACCAGGCAGGGGGTGCCGCTGCTGTTGAGGCTGTGGGCAAGCGTGGTTTCCAGCACCGTGGCCGCGCCATGCAGCCAGATCAGGTCAAGATTCATGCGACGGGCGACCGGCACCAGCGAGTCGTCAAACTCCTGGTTGATACGCACCTGTGGAATCTCGCGCAGATAGATGTTGCTGGCGTGGATATCCACCACCAGCGCCGCCCCCGAAAGTTCCGTCATCAGGGCCGCGGCCAGGCGTTCCGGAAGCGGTCCGCCGGAAGAGCCCGGAAAAGCGCGGTTAAGATCGGTATCAAACACCGGCAGCCCACGGGTCAGGGTATCCAGCCCCAGGGTATTGACCGCCGGATACAGTTCCACGCTCCCCAGCAGGGAATCGGGTTCGGTACGATGAAGCACGTCGAGCCAGGCCGCCAGACGGTGACAGACATACAACCCTTCCAGTTCATCGCCATGCAGTCCGGCCACAACCGCAACCCGCGGACCTTCTCCGCCGCTGAAAACGGTGCGACGGATATCCATCCGCTCGCGATAAGGCATATCAATCGTGAAAAAGGTCTCGGTTTTCATGGATGGTGGTGCGGACATCGTCGTCCTTTCAAGGAGTGATTATTGTTCCTGAAATGTAACCTTCACGGTCGGCTGTTCACCGGCGGACTCCCCCTTGAAGCTGCCCCGCTGGGGAGCGGCGTCGTAGGAATCGCGGCCGACTGCGACCGCCACATAATGGTCGTTGGCCAACAGGTTGTGGGTCGCGTCGAATCCGATCCACCCGGCGCCGGGCACCAGGGCTTCGGCCCAGGCATGCGTGGCCAGTTCCTCTCCTGTGGAACTACAGA
>JAURXC010000012.1 GCA_030654645.1 Deltaproteobacteria bacterium
TGTCAAACGGTTTATCGACTTTGTCTTTTCAAGGGAAGGTCAAAAAGTACTTCGGGATAACGGCCATCAACCGCTGAAAAAGACATCTGTGCTTTAACCCAAGTTAGAAATCAGCCCGATTCCAGGGTTAGAGGTTTACCCATGTCACCCTTAGCGATCCCGACATACGCTTCCATCAAAGCGATCAATTTCATGGGGTTGGTACTGGCACTCGCGGTTTCACTGGTAATTCCCGCCTTCTATTCCTTCTCCGTATATTATGAATTCAGGTCGGCTCTTAAAACCGAATCAGTATATTTTGCCCGCAACGTGGAATCGATCATTCAGAACAGGCCCGATTTGTGGGAATTTGAAACGTTGCGGCTTAAAGAGATCACTTCACTGCCGTCGATCACCGGAAAACCGGAGGAGCGGGAAATAGTCAACCGTGAAGCCCAAAGCATCGTGACATCGGACTACAAGGCGCCATTTCCGTACATATCCTATTCAGTTCCACTGTTTGACTCGGGCCGGCCCGTAGGCGCCCTTAACGTCAGGCGACCGTTTGGATACATATTGGCAAACATTCTGGTTGTGTGGGCTTTTGCCCTGATATCGGGATGGAGCATCAATTTTTTTCTGATCAGGCGGCTTTCAAGACTGCTCAAAATATCCCTGGATAACCTGCACAATGAAAAAGAGCGGATTGAAATAACGCTGAACGCGCTCAATGAGGGTGTTATCACCGTTGACAGCCAGGGAACGATAATCCTCTGCAACAATGCCGCTCAACAGCTTATTGGTATTGAAGACTATCAGGCCATCGGCCGTCCGATCAGCGAAGTTTACAGCGTAACCGCTATTTCGGATGACCGCGAGAGCTTGGAAGCGACGACATATCAACTCTCCGCAAAAAACGGAGGTATGCGCGAGATTGAGGAGTTCCGGGTGGATCTGCATGATGCGGCTTCCGCGTCAGGCGGTTACGTGCTCGTTTTCAGGGATATCTCCGAGCGGTTGCGTATCGAGAAAGACCGGATCCGGGTGCGGCAGCTGGATTCCCTGGGAATACTTGCGGGAGGGATCGCCCATGATTTCAATAACCTGTTGCAGTGTGTATTCGGCTATGTCTCGCTGGCAAAATTGGATCTCGACCAAACAAGTTCCGCTTTCACGATGCTGGGAAAAGCTGAACAGTCGATGAAACAGGCAACCAGTCTCACCCAGCAGCTTCTGACGTATGCAAAGGGAGGCAAGCCGGTCAAGAAGATTATCCATCTTCAGCCGATTATCCAGAATGCGGTGGTGTTTTCCCTGAGCGGCAGCAATGTTGATTTTGAAACCAACTATGGCGATCTCTGGTGTGTGGATGGCGATGAAGGGCAATTGGGTCAGGTGATTCAGAATATCGTGATCAATGCCGTTCAGGCCATGCCCCAAGGAGGCAGGATCAGGATAACGGCGCTCAATCACCCGCCAGAGTCCCAGCCGAACGGCAAAAGGACGGTCTCGATCTCGATTGCCGACACCGGCGCCGGAATCCCGAAGGCGCACCTCTCCAAAATATTCGATCCCTATTTCACCACCAAGAAAGCGGGCAACGGGTTGGGGCTTGCCACCGCATATTCGATTATCAAGAACCATGGCGGCACACTTGCGGTCGAATCCAGGCCAGGATCTGGCTCCACCTTTACCATAACCCTCCCGGCTGTCGAGTGTGTAGCGCAGCAACCCGAACAGGAATATCTGCCGCGCGGTTTCAGCGGAAAGGCACGAATCCTGGTGATGGATGACGAGGAAGTCATCAGGACCGTTGCCCTGGACATGCTGAATTCCCTTGGCCATGATGTAGAAACCGCACCGCATGGTGAGGCGGCACTTGTCCAGTATCGCAAGGCGCTTGAGGACGGCGCCCCCTTTGATCTCGTGATCCTCGACCTGACAGTCAAGGGTGGCATGGGGGGCGCAGAAACCTTGACGAAACTGAAGCAGATCGATCCCGGGGTAAAGGCGGTCGTATCAAGCGGCTATTCGGATGACGAGACCATCGCATCCCATCTGGAACTCGGCTTCATCGCCTCGCTGGCAAAGCCCTACACCGCAGCGGAACTCGAAAATATCATCAGGATCACGCTCTGATTCAGATCACCAGCGCCGATCTCCCCTGGCTTTCCCCGACCTTTTCATCATTTCAAGACCTCGGCTTTCACTCCCTTCAAACATAGCTGCTAAAGAAATATGCTTGCATCCGATCCGGATCGCATGATATATCAAGAAAAGTTGATTTATAGAAATCAGGATAATTGATATAAGATGCTCGATACCCTCAAAGCCCTGGCCGACCCTTCCCGACTGCGTTTAACCGCGATCCTCCAGCGCGGTGAATTCACGGTCCAGGAGTTGACCCGCATCATGGGCATGGGACAGTCGCGGGTTTCCCGCCACCTGAAGATTCTGATGGAGGCCGGCGTTCTCGACGTAAAACGGCAGGGCACCTGGGGCTATTATCGCATCAGCGACTCCAACCGCTTCTTCTGTTCGATCCGCCCGGCCTTTGAACATGAACTGGAACTGCTGCCGGAGCGGGATGCCGATCTGGCGGCCGTGGCACAGGTGCTGGATCAGCGACGCCGGCGCAGCCTGGAGTTTTTCGACCGGCATGCCCGCCAATGGGACGATCTGGCGCGGACGCTTTTGCCGCTGCCGGAATACACCCCGCAACTGCTGCAACAGCTGCCCGGGGATGTCACCGTGCTGGAAATCGGCATCGGCACCGGTGGCCTGTTGAGCGAACTTGCGGCAAGAACGCCAGGCGTGATCGGTGTTGACCACTCTCCGGCCATGCTGGAGGAGGCCCGCCGACGTCTGACCGAACAGGGGCTAAGTGGCGTCGATCTGCGGCTGGGGGAGATGACCCACCTGCCGCTGCCCGATGCCTCGGTGGGGTGCGTGGTGGCCAACATGGTGCTGCACCACGCCGCCGACCCGGCGGCGGTGCTGAGCGAGATGCGGCGGGTGCTGGTGCGCGGGGGAACGCTGCTCTTGGCCGACCTGGCCCGCCACGAGCGCGAAGCCGCCCGGGAACAGCTGGCCGACCAGTGGCTGGGATTTGAAGAGACGGAACTGGACGGCTGGCTGAAGCAGGCCGGCTTTGTCGAGGTAAGTATTGAGCGAATTGCCGCGGTCGCCGGGCAGGAAGTGGTTTTGATCGTGAAGGCATCGTAGGGGCGAATCTTGTATTCGCCCGGCATTTAATTCTCTTCCGGATCACAACCGGGGCAATCACAACCAGGGCGATCACAAGGATCGCCCTTACATGATCGATTCATAAACCTACAGCAGCACAACAACAAAAGGAGCTTGACATGTCACAAGATTACATCGTAGCAGACCTTAACCTGGCCGATTGGGGCCGAAAGGAAATCAGGATCGCCGAGACCGAGATGCCGGGCCTGATGGCCATCCGCGAGGAATTTGCTGCCAGCCAGCCGCTGAAAGGGGCACGCATCACCGGTTCGCTGCACATGACCATCCAGACCGCAGTGCTGATCGAGACCCTGACCGCGCTGGGC
>JAURXC010000018.1 GCA_030654645.1 Deltaproteobacteria bacterium
ATTATTGGCCGGAGCAGTAACCGAAACAACAGGAAGAACTGATTCAGGAACTTTGACTACATTTGAATATGAACTTTCCTGGCCGCTGGTATTATAGGCAGTGACCGCAAAAGTATAACTCCGGTCGGGATCAAGAGCGGAAATAGTGGCATCAGTCTGTAAATTCACATCCTGTTGCACAGGGTTGGACAGGTCCTCTATGCCATAATAAACCTTGTATCCCGCCAGATCAGATTCGGAATTAGGGTCCCATTGCAGCTTTACATCCATTGCAGACGCTGCTGACAACCACACCAGACTCGTCATGATCACCATTAACATGCTATTTTTTTTCATTTCAATCTCCACGTTCAGACAATAAAACCGGGTCGCTGCTATCGTATTTGATAGTTCGGCGACCCGGCTGTCTCGTGGAGACCCTTGGGCTTTCCGTCCCATCCTCGCGGATGGTTTAGTATTATCGCTATCTATATTTTCTGCCCTGCTGATGTTCCCATTATTGTTTAATTAACCCCGCATGCCTGTGACAGGCATCACCAATCATCTTCATTAACTTCAGTCGCCGAAAAAAAGACAGCCGGGACCGGACACCGCAATGGTATCCGGTCCCGGCTGTCGGGACGTTACTTGCTTATAAAACCAGCCTTTATTCGATTGTGCTATCTACTCCAGTTTGTTCCCGGAGATC
This sequence comes from Deltaproteobacteria bacterium, assembly GCA_030654645.1. Lineage (GTDB taxonomy): Bacteria > Desulfobacterota > Desulfuromonadia > Geobacterales > Pseudopelobacteraceae > JACRCG01. Next base: position 689 of record JAURXC010000018.1, read on the forward strand.
CATTTTCCATCTTAGGTAAATTGATTCGACCTTGTCCCGGGCCCAGGGGGTTTTTCGCAGGAACTTCAGGCTGGATGCAATGCTGGGGTCATTGGTGAAGCATCTGATATCGATCGATTTTCCCAGCATTTCCCAGCCGTAATGTTCCACTAGTTGTTCCAGTATCATTTTCAATGTGATGCCATGCAGCGGATCGTTGGCCCTGTTGTCCATTGTTCAGACCCAGTCGTCGATGGCCGAGATCAGTTTTCCACGGATTTCAGTCAGTTTCTCTTCGGAAGTGATCTTGTGCCCGAAAATATCCCGTACATAAAATACGTCGGCAACCTGATCCACCTTGGTTGAGATCTTGGAAACTCCGATGTAGAGTCCCAGTTCGGTCAGCGTACTGGTGATCAGGTAGAGCAGGCCGACTTTGTCATGGGCGTATATGTCCATGACGGTATAGCTTTCGGAAACTTCGTTGTCTATATCCACCCTGGTCGCAAAACGGGGCGCCGGACGAGAAGTCAGTAAAGTCGGCCGCTGCCGCTTGGCAACCAGGTCCGTCACCATGGCTTCCCCATGGAGTACCCGCCGCATGTCGTCCTGTATCCTCTGCCAGCGTTGTTCATCGGTAATCAGCATGCCCTGGGGGGAGTTGACCTGCAGAATGTCAAGAACCTTGCCGTTGTTGCTGGTATTGATCTGGGCCCCCAGAATGTTGACCCCGTTGGCGGCCATAACGCCGGTTATACGTGAAAAAAGGCCGGGCATGTCGTGGGCGCAGATCGTGAATTCCGAATAGCCACTCTCCGGTTGATGGGTGACCCGCATCAGGATGCCGTCCCGCTCCTGGCCGATCAACATGCGGGTGTGCTCGCAGATCAGTTGCGCCGTGTTGGAAAGCAGCAGGCGAACCGGCATCGCCGTCAATTCCTCGCGCACTTCGATGGCCGGGAAATCGTTTTCCAGCATCTCGGCGACTTTCCTGATTATCGACTTGACCCGTTCACTGCTGGCTTCCTGCTGGAATTCACCCCGGTCCAGGATGCCGAAGGCTTTTTCATACAATTCCTGGAAGAGTGATGCCTTCCAGTTGGTCCAGACATCCGAGCCGACCGCGCGCACATCAGCCACCGTCAGCAGGTAGAGCATCTTCAGATTCTCGCTGGTTTCCATCTGGCGGGCAAACTGGGCAATCATCTTTTCATCGTTCAGGTCGCGGCGCTGGGAGATGTGCGCGAACAGCAGGTGTTGGCGCACCAGGAATTCCAGCCGTTCGCTGTCTTCGCGGGAGAGCCCCATCCGGCGCGAGATGGTTGGGATCATGGCGGCGCCCTTTTCCGCATGTCCGCCACCTTCGCCCTTGCCGATATCGTGAAACAGCACCGCCAGTATCAATAGTTCCGGTTTGCCGATCTGGGCGGCTACCTCGCAGGGCAGCGGCAGTTTCTCCTTCAGTTCTCCGCTAAGCATCCTCTCGGTCTGCTCAACAGCGAAAAAGGTATGAATATCGACGGTGTAGATGTGGTACATATCGTGCTGTACCTTGCAGTATATGTGCTCAAGTTCAGGAATGAAACGGTTTAGGAATTCCAGGTGGTGCATCAGGCGCAAGGTGCCGGTCACATCTTTAGCCGCGCGCAGGATGTTCATGAAGGACTGGTTCACCTCGCGACTGCGGCGGAACTTGTCATTGATCAGATGGAGGTTCTTTCTGATGATGCCTTTGACCCGGATATTCAGGCTGACACCATGTTTCTGGGCCAATTCGAAGATGCGCATCAGTACGGCCGGGTTTTTTGTGATCACCGATTCATCCGGTATGATCAGTTCACCCTTGAGTACGAAACAGCCATCGCCCACAGGTCTCCTGACGAAATAACCGAGTATCTTCAGAGCGCCCTCATCGCGCCAGATACAGCGTGAAACCAGGCTGGAGGTGAAGTGCTCGACCTTGTTGGCGTGGCGGTAATAGTCACGCATGAAGTCCTCGACCGCCAGCACCCGGTTGCGATCCTTGTAGCCCATGAAGCGGGCCAGGTGCACCTGGGCATCGAAAGTAAGCTGGTCGTTCTTTCGTCCGCTGAAATAGTGCAGCTCATTGCGGATGCGCCAGAGATAGTCCAGCGCTGCGTCATGCAGCTCCAGTTCATCCTCGGCCACGATGCCCTTGATGATCAATTCGCGCGGGTCGGAAAACTTGAACTTGACGCGCGCTACCCACATGGCGGTCTGCAGGTCGCGCAAGCCCCCTTCGCCCTCTTTGATATTGGGCTCCAGCAGGTAGACCGTGGAACCGTACTTGTCCCGGCGAATCTTCATGTCGGAAATTTTCTCCTTGATGAACTTGTCGCTGGATGTGGTGAGGATCTGGGTGAAAATGACCTTGTGCAGGTTGTCGAACATCTTGCGGCTGCCGGAAAGAAAACGGGCATCCATTAGCGCGGTCTTGACCGTGCCGTCCGACGCCGCCATTTCAATGCAATCGTTAATCATCCGCACCGAATATCCCACATCGAGGCGCATGTCCCACAGGAAGTAGAGCAGCTTTTGCGCGATGCCCTCCACCATCTGGGTCGGCATGCTTCCGTCATGAAGGAACATGATATCGATATCCGAAAACGGATTCAGCTCGCCGCGCCCGTAGCCGCCCACCGCCACCAGGGTCATGTGTTCCAGCAGCGCATCTCCGCCATTCAGGTCGTAGATGATGGAGCGGAACAGCTTGTTGTTCAGCTCGTCCATCATGTCGCAAATCAGGTGGGTAATCTCGGTTCCGCTTGCGCCGGCATCGTGGCGTTTCTTTATTTCTTCGCGGTAATACGCCAGGAAGTTTTTGCAGCCGGAAAAATAGAGCGGGCGTTTTTCGTCAAAACTGGCCATTCCTGCGTCGCCCACGGCATTTATGTCATCGGGGAAATAGTTATCAATGAAGAATTGCATTACGCGCCTCCGAGGCATTTCGGTGAATTGTCTTTATGCTACGAATGGCGGGTTTTAGGCAAACGTTTTCTGCACTCAGATTCCGTCATTGTCAAGTTGCCGGCTGATGTGTATTTTCATATCTGTTGAGGAGTTGTTGCTATGGCGACCTGGGTTGTGCAGATGATGATTGAAAAAAATAATATTACGTTGACGGGAACTTTTCACCCCCCGTCACTGTCAAATTGATTATGGATACGCAACGATTCATGGGGGAGGATGACACCGTCCTGGTCGAGGCCTGCAGAAAAGGGGATCTGGCGGCCTACGAACAGCTGCTTCAGCGCTACCAGCGCATGTTGTTCAATATCGCCTTTCGCATCACCGGCGTGTACGAAGATGCCAGTGACATCGTACAGGATTCGCTGATAGCGGCCTGGCGCAGGATCGGCGATTTTCGCGGCGACGCCAAGATTTCCACCTGGTTGACCGCCATCGTGGTCAACAACTCGCGCACCCGTTTGCAGCAGCGGCAAAAGCGGGAAAGGGTGGAACTCTACTCGCTGGATGCCCCGATTCCGGCCGGGGACGGGACGTTGCCCGATCCGCCCTCCGGAACTCCGTCGGCGCTGGCACAGCTGGAGGCCGCTGAAGTGCACGGTTTTCTAAGGCGCTGCGTCGAGGCGCTCTCGCAGGAGTTTCGCGAAGTGCTGGTCTTGAGGGATATGCAGGAAATCCCGTACCAGGAGGTTGCCGCTGCGCTACAGCTTCGCGAGGGAACCGTCAAATCACGGCTCTTCCGTGCGCGCGAAGCGGTCAGGGATTGTTTGAAGAAAACGGCGGGAATATCATGAACGAACATGCGGAAATACAGAAACTGCTTTCGGCCTACGCGGGCGGAGACCTGGAACCGGATCGGAGCCGGAATGTGGAGAGCCATTTGGCGGAATGCCCGCAGTGCCGCGCCGAGCTGGACGATCTCCGGGCGCTGATGGGCCTGCTTCGCAGCGTGCCGGAGGTGGAACCGCCGCCATGGATGACGACCCGTGTCATTGCCATCCTGAAAGAGCAGCAGGCTGAGAAGCGGAGCTGGCTGCGGCGCATCTTCTTTCCTTTGCATATCAAGCTGCCGATCGAAGTCATGGCGCTGCTGGTGGTTTGTGTCAGCGGTTACTACCTTTCGCGCAATGTCGAAAGTGAGCTGAAGCAGCAGGTGGCGCAGCAAGGCAGTGACACTCCCTCAACTCAACTACAGCCGATGCCTGAAACGCCGGAGAGCGGCAAACGGGAAGCGCCGGCCGCACCCGTGCCGCGACCGACAGCCCCGCTGCCGATTTTTCCAAAGAGTATTGACCGGCCCGATTCCATGCCGTCGCAGGCGGCGCCGCCAGCTTCACCCGCGGCTGTCCCGGCGCCGCCCGCGGAACGGCGCGAGTCAGCCGCTCCTGCCACCGGAGCCGGGATTGACTCTGGCAAGAGGGAGGAAACATTTGTTCGTCCGCTTGAAGATGCCCGGGAAATGAAAAGAAGTGCGAAAAGCCCTGCAAAAGACGCGGCTGAATCCCTGTCTTCAGCTCCAGCCGCAAGTTCGGCATTGGCTCCTGCAGCTGCAGTCGCTCCGCAGCTGAAGATCCGTCTGGTCATTGCCGCTCCTGAAACCGCCTCCCAGGATCTTCGGCAGGCGATTATCAGTT
>JAURXC010000020.1 GCA_030654645.1 Deltaproteobacteria bacterium
TTTGCAGCTCTTTTATGAATGATGGTTGCATGGGAAACTCTCCTGGTGTCAGCTTCCCCCTTTGACAAAGGGGGATTGAGGGGGATTTGTCTTTGAATCAAAAACCAAATCCCCCCTGTCCCCCCTATCGTAAAGGGGGGAACAATATCAAGGTATCATCCATTGCAGGTAATAGGCCTGCAGATACACTATCACACCTACCACGATTGTCAGGAAAATCGAGTGTTTCAGTGTAAAGCGGAACAGGGTACCTTCCTCGCCGACCATGCCGCAAGCGGCGGTGGCAACGGCCAGTGATTGCGGGGAGATCATCTTGCCCATGACGCCGCCGCTGGTGTTGGCCGCGCCGGTCAGGATCGGATTGAGTCCTAGCTGTTCGGCCGTGGCTTTCTGCAGGCCGCCGAACAGCACGTTGCTGGAGGTGTCGGAACCGGTCAGGAAAACCCCCAGCCAGCCCAGAAACGGTGCGATGAACGGGAACCAGTGTCCGGTCTTGGTAAATACCAGGCCCAGGCAGTTGGTCATGCCGGAGGCGTTCATGACATAGGCCAGACCCAGCACCGAAGCCACGGTGACCGCCGGGAAACGCATGTCATAGAGGGTCTTGCCGGCAATTTTGAAAACATCACCGAATCCGACGCCGCAGATCAGCGCCGACAGGAAGGCGGCGATCAGGATCGCGGTGCCGGCGGCGGACATGAAGTTGAAGTTGTACTTGGCCGGCAGTTTGGCCGGAACCTGGTCGGCCACGGCTTTGCCCAGCGCCTTGAACTGGTCCTTGGCTACTATGCCGTTCTTTTCCAGATCGTCCTTGACCAGCTTCTGGATATCAGCGTTCTTTTTCGAGATGGCGTTGAATCTGGCATATCTATCAGCAGCAAGCAGGGCGCCTTTACCGATCAGGCCCTGTTCTACCGGCACGAAGCTGTCTTCGAGTGCCCGTAAATCCTTCAGCATGGTGACGGCTACAGCAAGTTTCGGTTCGTTCGCAGGCAACACGGCCAAAAGCTTGTCAACTTCGGCCTGTACAGTTGAAATCTTCTTCAGCCCTTCTTCCGGTTTGGAAACCTTCTTGACGATCATGTTGTCGAGTCCCGGTACGGTGATTACAACCTTGCTCTTGTCCAGTTCGGACTTGATCGAGGGGATGCCCCACAGAAGAACCATCACGGTCAAAGCCAGGTATGGGGCCCAGGCGCGGAACACTTCGGCCACGGTGTAATGGTGCTGCTCTTTTGTGCCGCTATGCGTTTCATGGTCAAAGACATAGTTCTCCCTGGGCTGCCAGACCTGCAGCAGGGCCACCAGCGCCACCATCGATGCCAGCGAGGCGGTGATGTCCGGCAGGTAAGGTCCCAGATAGCTGGCGGTGGCCCATTGGGAAACGGCGAAGGTGACACCGCAGACAATGATGGCCGGCAGCACCTCGATGGTTTTCTTCCAGCCGACCATGATCATGATTACGTAGAAGGGGATCACCACCGAAATGAACGGCAGCTGGCGTCCGACCATGGTGGAGAGTTTCATCATGCCATCATCGCCGTAGCCCATCACGCCGGCCAGGGCAACCACCGGAATACCGATGGCACCAAAGGCAACCGGCGCGGTGTTGGCAATCAGGCAGACCCCGGCGGCGTACAACGGACGGAAGCCGAGTCCGACCAGTGTTGCCCCGGCTATGGCTACCGGCGTGCCGAAACCGGCGGCTCCCTCGATGAATGCGCCGAAACAGAAAGCTATCAGTAGCGCCTGGATGCGCCGGTCGCCGGTTACGCCGGCCAGCGAGGCCCGGATGATCTCGAATTGCCCACCCTTGACGGTAATGTTGTAAAGGAACAGGGTCGTTATCACTATGTAGAAAACCGGGAACAGGCCGAAGGCGGCGCCCTGCATGAATGCCAGACCGGCCAGCTTGGCCGGCATGCCCCAGACCGCTATTGCGATTGCAAGTGCCGAGGCTACCGCCAGCGGACCGGCCTTGTGTGCCTTCATCTTCAGCACGGCCAGGCAGACGAAGATGACTACCAGCGGGACCGCGGCGATCAACGCCGACAGGCCGAGACTGCCTCCTGCGGGTGTATAGGTTTGAATCCAGGGCATAGCTGATTTCTCCTTTCAATGGTGATACTTATTTGCCGTAATTTTTAATGACTGCGCCTGTGGTGAAAGCATGAATTCAAACCTGATTTCAAAATAGAATCAAGTTATGTAAATTTGTATTACCAATTATCCTTTTTAAAAAAACCTGTCAAGAGTTTTTTTGTTGAGTATAAAAACGCTGTTGACAAGCGGATATAACTTGATCTAGGGTGAGATGTAATGTGGCTTTACAAGTATACATATTGATTGTAATGTCACACATCCGTTGCAGTGCCGATCAGATTGATTTTCAGTAATAAAACCTTTTTTCAATAGTGTGCCAGGGCAAGGATTTAGCGGGTCCGCATCGGGAATCAATGTTTGAAGGGAGAAGGTTGTATGTATGAACAGTTCAAGGCCAGGGCCGAGGGGGTCAGCGCGGAAGTGCATCGTTTCGTTACCAGAGCGGCAACGCTGGAATTCATAATTGCTTTTCTAAAAAGAGAGGGACTGCGTGATGCTCCACAATCCCATGCATTGTGGGCCGATTGCCCGTTTATGGAAGGAAGCGTCCGTCAATCGTTGAGCGAGGTTGCCGGGTTGAAATTCGACGTTTCACAGAAACTGGCTGCGGAAGCGAAGTTCGGCATCAGCCAGATGCAATGGGCCTTGGCGGATACCGGTACGCTGGTGCAGGATTCCAGCGCAATCGAACAGCGCCTGGTGTCTTCGCTGCCCGCGATACATATCGCGCTGGTCCCTACCTGCGGTATCCTTCCCGATCTGCCGACCCTGCTGACCAAAATCCACCCTGGGGCAAGCGCCTACATCGCGATGATTACCGGGCCCAGCCGCACCGCCGATATCGAGCGGGTACTGACGATCGGTGTGCATGGACCGGAACGGTTGATCATGGTTTTTTGCGACGAGCTGGGAGGTGCCTGCTGATGTCAAACGAATTCAAGGAATCCATTCACAGGGCGGTCAACAACGCCAACCTGACCGGTGCTCTGGGCAAATTTTCCGAGGCCTACAAGGTCAACCGGGCCAAGGCCTATGAAGGGATCGACTTCGAGGAACTGCGCGGCCGCATCGCCGAACTGAAATCCTACGCCGCATCCCACCTCGATCAACTTTCGGAACAGTTCGCCAGGAACGCCGAAGCGCGGGGAGCCAAGGTCTTCCGGACCAATGACCCGGCCAGGGTCAGGGAATACATCCTGAAGGTGGCCCGGGACAACGGCGTCAGGAGTATCGTCAAATCCAAGTCGATGGCCACCGAGGAGATTCATCTCAATCCCTTTCTGGAAAAGGCCGGCATTTCGGTGGGAGAGACCGACCTGGGCGAATGGATCATCCAGCTGGCCGGCCAGACCCCTTCGCACATGGTGATGCCGGCCATCCATATGACCAAGGAGGAGGTATCCGACCTGTTCAGCAAGGAGATTGACGAGCGGCTGACCTCCGACATCCCCAGGCTGGTCAAGGTGGCCCGCGAGCGGTTGCGACCGATGTTCCTGCAGGCCGACATGGGCATCTCCGGTGGCAACATCGCCGTGGCCGAAACCGGCAGCATCGTGCTGATGACCAACGAGGGCAATGCCCGCCTGGTGACGTCGCTGCCCAAAATCCACATCGCTCTGGTCGGGATCGAAAAGCTGGTCGCCAGCTACGCCGATATCGCCCCGATCCTGAAGGCACTGCCGCGCAGCGCCACGGCCCAGCTTTTGACC
>JAURXC010000037.1 GCA_030654645.1 Deltaproteobacteria bacterium
GCGGTAACAGGCGGACTCCTTGCCGGGGACAATGGCCGGGGAGCCATCCTGCATGGAAATGATCCGGGCCGGGCAGTCATCAATGCATTCGCCGCAGCGCGTGCAAAGAGAATCGTTGACGTTAAAATCAAGCATATTCCATTCTCCTGATCTGGTCTTTTGGGTGTGATGCGAATGATTGCTTTTAATAGCGAATCTGTTATTAACTGTCACCCAAATTCATGTAATTCCGCTTCCATGGAGAGATCGCATGCCCTCAAAGTCAACCGGCATTAACATCGGTGTCAGCTCCTGCCTGCTGGGTGAGCGCGTCAGGTACGACGGCGGCCACAAGCATGACCGTTACATCACCGATGTTCTCGGTTCCTTCTTTAACTTCGTTCCGGTCTGCCCCGAAGTCGGCTGTGGCCTGCCTGTTCCTCGGGAATCGATGCGACTGGAGGGAGAACGGGACGCCCCACGACTGATCACCGGCAAGAGCCGCATCGACAAAACGGATCAGATGTCAGCCTTCTGCAAGGCAAAGGTCACGGAATTGGAATCCGAAGATCTATGCGGTTTCATATTCAAGAAAGACTCCCCCAGTTCCGGTCTGTTTCGTGTAAAAATCTACAACAACGGAGTCGCTGTAAAAAACGGTACCGGCCTGTTTGCCGCCGAGGTGGTCAAGACCTTCCCGCTTTTGCCAATGGAGGAAGAGGGACGCCTGAACGACCTGGTCATCAGGGAAAACTTCATCGAGAGGGTATTCTGCTATCGGCGCTGGAAGGATTTTCTGAAAACAGGCCCAACTGCGGGTAAACTGGTTGAGTTCCATACCGCCCACAAACTGTTGATGATGGCCCACAGCCCGCAGGTCTACCGTGAAATGGGAGTTTTGGTGGCGCATGGCAAGAAGTTGAATTTACCCGAACTGCTCCGGCGCTACCAGGAACTGTTCATGAAGGGACTCACACTGCAGGCTACCGTTAAAAAGAATACCAACGTGCTGCACCATATCACTGGCTACTTCAAGCATGAACTGACACCGACCGAAAAGAGCGAACTCCTGGAGATCATCGACCAGTACCGGAACCATCTGCTGCCGCTGATAGTTCCGGTGACGCTGCTTAAACATTACGTATCCAGATATGACAAGCAGTATCTGGCCGGACAGGTTTATCTTTCACCACATCCGTCACAATTGATGCTGCGAAACCACGTTTAGACAGGAGCAGCAGCGCTAAATAGCGCACATAGTATAAACCTGACTTGACTCTTGCCTTCAAACAATATAAAAATTAACAAATTATGCCAACTTCATCCCCTTGACGGATACCATCACATGAAACTCGGCCTCAGCCTGATCACCAAACTCACCCTGGTCATATCATTGATCCTGGCCGTATTCATGGCCCTGCTGGATTACATCAATGTAAAAAACTTTCGTAACGCAATGCTGAAATATGCCGTATCCAACGCCGACCAAGTGGCCGAAGTCATCAATCAGAGCGCCTACGACGCCATGCTCAAAAATGACAAGGGCAGAATGTACGACATGATCAGTCGCATCGGCCAGGATCCCAATTTCGTCCATATCAGGTTGATTGACAGAGAAGGCAAGGTTGTTTTTTCAAGCACCAAGACCGAAATCGGCATCGTACTGGACAAAAATGCCGAGGCGTGCACCATGTGCCACCAGGAGAATGATAATCCACGCCTGCATGTTTCGCCAACGCAACGGAGTCGAATTTTTACGAACTGTGACAACAGGGAGGTATTGGGATTCACCAAGGCGATCTACAATCAGCCGGCCTGCATCACCGCAGCCTGCCATGTTCATCCCCAGAGCCATAATGTGCTCGGTATGCTGGACATCATCGTATCCATGGAGGACATGAACAATAAGTCTCACGAGTATCGGCTGGAGTTTTTCCTTTTCACCTGTTTTTTGCTTATATTCACGGGAATACTTATAAATGTGCTCATCCAGAGAATGGTAAACAGACCGGTAAAG
>JAURXC010000038.1 GCA_030654645.1 Deltaproteobacteria bacterium
AACTGAAGATGTTCCACAGCAAAAACAAAAACATGTCCGATATCGAAAAAATATTCACACGTATCGAAGAGATGCGCAAAAATGGCGAAGCGCTGTAAAAGCAAGGATGAAGGAAGAATTATGAAGGATCAAGTATAAGGCCTTTTTTCATAATTCATCCTTCATCCTTCATAATTTACCAAGAGGGTTAAGAACATAACCATGAAAGATAAACTCAACTACTCCTACTACCCCGGTTGTTCCCTGCACGCATCGGCCGGTGAATACGACCTCTCCACCCGCGAACTGTTCAAGCAGCTTTCGATCGGTCTGACCGAAGTTCCGGACTGGTTCTGCTGCGGCGCCACCCCGGCCCACAACGTGGATGAACTGCTGTCGCTGTCTTTGTGCGCCAAGAACCTGGAACTGGCGGAACAGGTCGAAGGGGATCTGGCGGTGGCCTGCGCCGCCTGCTTCTCGCGGCTCAAGACCACTCAGCACGTCCTGGCCGAAAGCGACGTCAAGCGCAAACAGGTTGAAAAAGCGATCGACGCTCCCCTGAAACTGGATGGCAAGGTCAAGCACCTGCTGGAGATCCTGGCGCGGGATCTGGGGCTGGAGCGGCTGGCCGCTTCGGTAAAGAAACCGCTGGCCGGCCTGAAGGTGGCCTGCTACTACGGCTGCCTGCTGACCCGTCCGCCAGACGTAACCAACCTGGACTGCGTCGAAGCGCCCACGATCATGGAAGACGTCCTCAAGGCGGTTGGCGCTGAAACCGTGGCCTGGAGCCACCGCATGGAATGCTGCGGCGCCAACTTCACCCTCTCGCGACCGGGCGTCGTGATCCAGTTGACCAACGCCATCCTGGAATCGGCCAAGGAGGCCGGTGCCGACTGCGTCATGGTCGCTTGCCCCCTGTGCCATGGCAACCTGGACATCCGCCAGAAAGAGATCGAAGGGGTCTACAGCGTAAACTACGGCCTGCCGGTCTTTTACATCACGCAACTGGTCGGACTGGCCTGCGGACTCAGCGCAGACAAACTGGGACTGGGTGCGCTGATCGTCAACCCCATGCCGCTGTTGAAGGAAAAACAACTACTGTAGGGGCTGGGCTTGCGCCCGCCCTGATTGGGCACCCGCAAGGGGCGCCCCTACAAGGGAAACAGAATGTCAAGAATAGGCGTATTTGTCTGCCATTGCGGCGAGAACATATCCAGAACCGTCGATGTCGAACGGGTAGCGGCCCAGGTCGGGAAAATGCCCGGCGTAGCCTTTGCCACCGACTACAAATATATGTGCTCGGACCCCGGCCAGACCCTTTTGAAGAAAACCATCCAGGAGCAGAAACTCTCGCATGTGGTGGTTGCGGCCTGTTCGCCGCGCATGCACGAGAAGACTTTCCGCAAAGCCGTAGAGGCGGCCGGGCTGAACCCCTACCTGTGCGAAATGGCCAACATCCGCGAACACTGCTCCTGGGTGCATGAAGACAAGCAGGAAGCCACCGCCAAGGCCATCGAAATCGTCGGCATGCTGGTGGAGAGGGTCAAGAAGAACCGCGTCCTGCCCACCATCACCGTTCCGGTCACCAAGAGATCGCTGGTTATCGGCGGCGGCATCGCCGGGATACAGGCCGCACTGGACATAGCCGACTGCGGCCATGAAGTGATCCTGGTGGAGCGGGAACCCTCCATCGGTGGGCACATGGCCCAACTTTCGGAAACCTTCCCCACCCTGGACTGTTCCCAATGCATCATGACCCCCAAAATGGTCGACGTGGCCAACCACCCCAAAATCACGCTCTACAGTTACTCTGAAATCGAGCAGGTTGACGGCTACATCGGCAACTTCCAGGTTACGATCCGCAGAAAAGCCCGTTCGGTGGATGAGGACAAATGCACCGGTTGCGGCATCTGCATGGAAAAATGCCCGGTCAAGAAGATCCCCAACAAATTTGACTGCAACCTGGGAATGCGCCCGGCCATCTATGTGCCCTTTCCCCAGGCGGTGCCCAACACCCCGGTCATTGACCGGGACAACTGCATCAAGTTCAAGACCGGCAAATGCGGCCTGTGCCAGAAAGTCTGCGGCCCCGGCGCGGTGGATTACGAACAGGAAGACCGGCTGGTCGTCGAACCGGTCGGCGCAATCGTGGTTGCCACCGGTTTCGACCTATACACCATCGACGAAAAGCCGAAAGGCTCGATGATCAAAGGCTACGGTGAATTCGGCCACGGCAAGATTCCGGACGTGATCGACGGCATGACCTTCGAGCGGCTGGCTTCGGCCTCCGGTCCCACCGGTGGCAAGATCCTGCGCCCCTCCGATGGCAAGGAGCCAAAGCAGATAGTCTTCATCCAGTGCATCGGCTCGCGGGCCAGGGAGAAGGGTATCTCCTACTGTTCCAAGGTCTGCTGCATGTACACCGCCAAGCACACCATGCTCTACCACCACAAGGTTCATGACGGCCAGGCCTATGTCTTCTTCATGGACGCCAGGACGCCGGGCAAGGCCTACGACGAATTCTGGCGCAGATCGATCGAGGAGGAAGAGGCGGTCTACATCAGAGGCATGGTCTCGCGGCTCTACCAGAAGGGGGACAAAATCGTCGTGATGGGCAGTGATATCGCCGTTGGCGTGCAGGTCGAGATCGAAGCCGACATGGTCGTGCTGGCCACCGCGATTCAACCCCGCACCGGAGCCGACAGCCTGGCGCAGAAACTGGGCATCTCCTATGACAAATACAACTTTTACTCCGAAGCCCACGCCAAGCTGCGCCCGGTCGAATGCGCCACGGCCGGCATCTACCTGGCCGGCGCCTGCCAGGGGCCCAAGGATATCCCCGACACCGTCTCCCAGGCCTCCGCCGCAGCGGCCAAGGTGATGACGCTCTTTGCCAAGGACAAGCTGGAGCGTGAACCGATCGTGGCCCGGGTCAAGGAGGCCGGCTGCGTCGGCTGCTTCGCCTGCAAAAAGGTCTGCGCTTACGGCGCTGTTGAGGAAAAGGAAATCCGTGACCGCCAGGGCAACCTGATCAAGGTGGTGGCCTACGTCAACCCCGGTGTCTGCGGCGGCTGCGGCACCTGCCAGGCCACCTGCCCGTCCAAGAGCGTGGAGCTGGACGGATACACCGATGAGCAAATAGTTGCAATGATAGAGGCACTGTAAAAATAAGATCGGACCGATCGGTCCGATCCGACGGATCGGTCTGATCAAGGAAATTACCATGCATTCAGAAAAAACCAAACACGACTTCGAACCGAAAATAATCGCCTTCGTCTGCACCTGGTGCACCTACGCCGGGGCTGACCTGGCCGGTACCAGCCGCATGCAGTACCCGGCCAACGTGCGGGTCCTCAAATTCCCCTGCACCGGCCGCATCGACCCGGTCTTCATCCTGAAGGCTTTTCAGCAGGGCGCTGACGGCGTACTGGTCTCCGGCTGCCATCCCGGCGACTGCCACTATATCGCCGGCAACTTCCACGCCCGCCGTCGCTTCGCCGCCTTCCGGAAGCTGCTGGAATTCGTCGGTGTAGACCTGGAACGGCTGCAGTTCTCCTGGGTCTCGGCCGCCGAAGGGGGCAAGTGGGTGGAAGTTGTCACCGAGCTGACCGAAAAGGTCCGCAACATGGGGCCGATGACTGAATTCAAGGAACTGGCCCTGGAAGAACAGTGGTCCGGAACCATCGACACACCGGAACTGAAAGAAGCGTACAACGCAATCTAAAAAGGTTTTTATGACTCAACCAATCGACACAACCATCTATTCTGCCGTAAGTGAAGCCATCCAGGCAGAAGCCAAACGCATCCTTAGCGAAGGGGAGGTTACGGCCGTCGTCGGCTACGCCTCTGCCCGCCGCAAAGGCTCAGCCCAGCCGATCGTGATCACCAGAGCCGATGATGCGCAAAAGCTGATCTTTACTCCGGCCTGCGTCAACAACCTGGCGGTCTACCTGACCAAGGCCAAGAAAGAGATCCCCAAGAGCGGCCGGATCGGCATCGTTGTCAAAGGGTGTGACCTTAAGGCGCTGGTGGGTCTGATGGGCGAATCCCAGCTGAAACGGGAGCAGTTATACCTGATCGGTGTTCCCTGCGCCGGTGTGCTGGCCTCCACGATTCAGCCCGACACCGTGCTGACGGCGGACAGTATCGCCCCCAAATGCCGTGAATGCGATGCCCACCTGCCGCAGGGGTGCGACTTTGTGCCGGCCCAGACTCCGGTGACACCCGAACTGGAAAAGAAATACGCCGCCGAAATCGCCCGCCTGGAAGCTCTGACGCCGCAAGAACGCTGGGCCTACTGGAAAGAGCAGTTCAGCAAATGCATCAAATGCTACGCCTGCCGCCAGGTCTGCCCGTTCTGCTTCTGTGAACAGTGCCTC
>JAURXC010000045.1 GCA_030654645.1 Deltaproteobacteria bacterium
ACTATCCCCTGCAGATTCGGCAGCGCGAATGTTGTTTTCCCATCACCGCCATAGGTAGTCCCCAGCAGCGAAAAAAGCGCCGTATTCTGGGATATAAACATTAATTGGCCATCACAGAAGGCCCACCCTCTGGGGGCAAAATTAAAGGGAAAGATTCGTATTTCAGCGACATAGGGATCGGCCATGGTGATTCCTTTCCTTAATTCGGGCTCGGGAAAATACCCTGCAGAGCAATGCAGTAGCTGAGCGTGAGATATGGCTGCCGGTTTTCGTGCGCCTGGTTGCCGCCGATGTTGGAGGTGGACGGACCCGCGAGCGGAGCAGCGTTCTTGCCGAAAGGGTTGGCGCTCTGCCCGGCCAGGATCGTGGTCGGACCCGGCACGGCCACGCTCGCGGCGCCCTTGAAGGCCGACAGCTGATGGGTATGGGGCGGGATTTCCATGAAGTTCAAAGTGTGGCTGACCGCTCCGCCCCGCTCGCCCAGGACATGGTTGTTCCCGAAACTGAACGGAGTGCGCCCCCGCAGGTCGGGCAGGCCAAAATTTACCCGCCCGTCACCGCCAAAGTTGGTGCCGAGCAGCGAGAACAGCGCCTGGTTCTGATTGATCGGCAGCAGTTGGCCATTGCAAAGCGCCCATCCCCTCGGAGCGAAAACGAAACTCATCAAGCGGATTTCCGATATAAAAGGTTCTGACATGATAAATCCTCCTGAAAAAAGCCCGGATACACATCCGGCTCCGCTGTAACTCTTATACTTCAGCAGCAAACCCCTCTAAATCTCCCCTTATCAGGGGAGACTTCACTGCTTCCCCCCTGGCAAGGGGGGATTGAGGGGGGTTAGATTTAGATGATCCGCTTCACCGGCGACGTAGCTATGGTGGACTGGGGAAAATACCGTACAGTGAGATAATGAAACTGACGCACAGGTACGGCATGAAGTTATCGTGGGGCTGATTCCCCCCCGCGGGGACCACCATGGCCGGGCTCATGGTCTTCAGCCCGCCGGTGGCGCTGCTGAACTGGCGCAGCGGGGATGAGGCAAGGATGGTCCCTTCCGGCGTGGCGTGGCTTCCGGACTGCTGCATCGCAAAGACATGGTTGTGGACCGGCATCTGGTTTACAGTCAGGGTCACCGTTTCCATCCCGCCGGTTTCGGCCAGTGTATAACCGGGAAGCCCTGGGCCCGTCCCCTGATGGACCGGAATCCGGCCGCGCAGGTCGGGCAGAGCGAAGGTCGATTGGCCATCGCCGCCGTAGGTTGTGCCGATCAGCTGGAAGAGTGTCTCGTTTTCGGATATGGGCAGCAACTGCCCTTCGCAGAACATCCAGCCCATAGGCGCAAAATTGCCGCCGAACATCCTGATCTCCCCCACATATGGTTGTCCCATTAAGGTTCCTCCCCGGTCATTGCCGCAAAAAGACTACGACACCAGACGGTTGAATATTGCCTCGTAGCTGATTCCCTGTTCATCCCGTGCGACCGGCACGATGAAGATCTCCCGTAATCCGATCCGCTCATGTTCAAATGCATACATACCCTGCTGCAGCAGTCGTTCGGCCGGTCCGCGCAGGATAATTGAAAAGGACTCCTGCCCGGGACAGTTCGTGAGTTCCGAAACCTGTTGCAGGGTCAGTTCAAGCTGGCCGGCCGATGCCGGACCAACCTTGAAAATCGACCCAAGGCATCCGGCAAAATCGTTGCGAGTCAGCGCTTCAGACATGGTGTTTCTCCTGAGATTGGTAGTTAGTTTCCGGCCGCCATTCAAGCCGGTGGTAGACGCCATCATTGTCTGTGCCGGCAAAGCCCAGGCTTTGATACAGGCGTTCGGCCGCAAGGTTTTCAGCCAGCACGTGCAGTCCGATGGTGTTCCCGCTCTGCGCCGCTTCCAGCTGCAGTTCCCGCACCAGCCCGCTACCGACTCCCCGGCCCTGAAATTCCGGCAGAATGGCAATATCCACAATGGTAATTCCGGCCGGGCGGCGCGCCACGCTCAGCAGGCCTGCCTCCGCCCCGTCAACCTGGACGATGCTGTCTTCGCGACCGGGATGGATGGCGTCATAGTGCCGGCAGCGAGCCAGATACTGCATGGCTGCAAACTGTCTGCACTGCGCTTCCGACCAACCCCAGTTCGCCATCTCGGAGGCACGGCCGCTTGCGTACAATGCCTCCAGAAAGGGGCGGTCTGCGGAGGTTGCCGGGCGTAATTCAACCATCACGGCGTCACAGGTCAGGCGCACAGATAGCCGTTGGTCCAGCCGCTTTTGGCGACCAGGGCGGGGCGATGCGCCTCCCTTTCAACCGCCTGAAGTGAGGAAGCACGGCTGACAACGGTATTGCGGAAACTGTTTCCTGCCTGGCGAACTTCGCAAATGTACAGCGGAGCGTTTGAACTTCCGGTCAGCGCGGTAATGTCCAACGTGCCGCGAGGACTGGAAATCCGCAGGTTCTCCAGAGCCTTTTTCAGGTCCTGGTTGCGCTGGACCCTGCCGGCCGCCGAGGCGACCGCACTGACAATCATGCTGCCGGTGTCATAGCCGAGTACCGCGAACGAATCCGGTTCCGCACCGGTGGCACGGGCAAACCCGGCACAGAAATCGCTGTTCCCGGGCGTGTCCAGGGTCGCTGTCCAGGGCAGGCAGCTGATCATGCCACGAGCGGCGCCGCCCATTTGCGAAAGCAGCGCGTCATGCACCATGAAACCGGAGGCGACCAATGGAATTCGTGCTGAAAGGCCGGCCGCCTGGTAGGCGGAAACAAAGTCCAGCGCATCCCGACCGCTGGAGGTTGCAAATACAATGTCCGGACGGGCGGCGGCTATGGACGCCATGATTTCGGGCAGCTCCACGCCCCCCATCGGAGAATGGGTGACATCCGTGCGGATGATAGTCCCACCGGCCGATTCGAAACCCTGGGGAAAGGCATAGAAAGAATCGTAGCCGGTCTCGTAAAACGAGGATACAACGGCGGCACTACGCCCCATGTTCCCGGCGGCCCATTTCCCCATGGCCCAGTTGGACTGCCAGTATCCCAGCGAATTCTGGTACATTAACGGGCTTTCCTCACGCGGCACGAAGGAGTTTGCTCCGCCTTCGATGTTGATGAAGAGCGTGCCCGAGCTTTCCAGCCCTTCACGCAGGCGGTGCACGGTAAGCGGGTTGAACATTCCGGTCAGGATTCCGACCCGGTCCCCGGACAATAAACCCAGGGCGGCCGCTATCTCGGCTCCGCTCCCGGCTTCCCTTACCAGTAGCCGGGTGTTTTCCCAGCCTGATTCGGCAAAGCGGAGCCTGATTCCGTCCACCAGTTTTTTTGCGATATCGGGATAGATGACGGATCGGGGAACAACGACGCCAACCTTGAGCGGAGGACGGCCATCGAACAGGAAGCGGGCATGGGCCTGCAAGGGAAAAGCGGCTAAGGCGCCTGTCGCCAGACCTGCCATCCTCAAAAAATCACGTCGGTTCACTGCGGTTTGAAGACCTTTTCCCACCATGGCGCGCCCCTTTTTCCATGAGCTTCAGAATCGTGCAAACAAGAAAATCCGAACTGCTCAAGATGCTTGACAACATATATCACGACTGTCAGTTACCAACAATTAATTATGTAAACAATCTGTAATTTTTTTCATTGAATACGGATACTTTTTCAGCGCGCGGAATCAATTCATTCTATGCACAAAAGCCCGTGTTGCCACGGGCTTTTGTGTTCAATCCTTTGGTCGGACAAGACCGCTATCTGATCACGATCCTGTCAACGATCAACTCCCCGCGACCGACCGTCAACGGCCCGGTCACCGTGGTAGTTCCGGGAGTGGTCGCATAGCCGGCGTCGTAGCCCCCCTTCAGCCTGACGCCGATGTTGCGGTTGGCGTCCAGCGTGCCGGCACCGGTGTTGTCCAGCAGCTGTATCACCGCGCCGTCGTAGGCCGCATTGTAGACTTCCTGCAGGGTCTTGTAGATCGTTCCGTCAATTTTCAGCAACGCCGCCAAGCTGAAATTGGCGGTAACAGTTTTTTCGCCGTTCATAGGGACGCTGCAGGACATTGAGGTACCGGTGCATGCTCCGGCCCAGCTGCTGAAGATTGATAGAGCCGATGGCGTGGCATACAGGTTGACCGTGCCGGAAAAGGTATTGGAACAACTGCCGCCGGAGCAGGAAATACCGGACGGACTGCTGGTGACTGTGCCGGCGCCCGCTCCACTGATGGTTACGGTCAGGGTGGGGATGCTGACGGTCATGGTAGCGCCATGTGGGGGGGAAATATTGTCAGCGCCGTCCTTTACAAAGGCATAGAGGGTCTTGGCGCCGGCGGTGGCAAAAGTGTAACTGACCGGCGGCGCCGAACTCCAGGAACAGCCGGCGCTGTCGGCGCTCTCGGTCAGGCAGTAGCCGGTGATGCCCACATCGTCGCGGGCTATGATGGAGATGTCAACGATCAGGTAGTTGGACCTGGGCAGCGCCGTGAAGGAGCTGATAACCGGTTTTGTCGGATCACGATACTCATAGGCGCCAATGTCCACGGCACCGTCAAGAACTCTGTCTTCGCCAACGACATCCGTGACCGGCAGTTTTGCATGTGCAATACCCTTGTCGATCAGCGTTGAGGCCGGGGCGAGCCGGTAGTTTCCGCTGGGTGGAGCCACAAACTGCGGCGCGTCGTGGAGATTGCCGGCATCCGGGACGAATCCCGGCGCATTTACCAGCAGACCGTGAACCGCGTCATAGTCATTGTTCCTGATGCCGAGCGGTATCGAAACGCCATAACTGTTGATGAAGATGTCACTCCCCTCCACTCCGGAAACGCCGGAAATGATGTTGTTGGTCAGCTCTACGGCCGCCAGGCTGCTCCTGACGTTGAGCGAACGGCCGTCACCATAGGCTGTGGCGACATTATCGGCAATGGTATTGTTCAGCAGAACCACCGGGCCGGTCGCAAATGAAACGATCCGAGCCGCGGCAGCATTGGCGGAGCTGTTGCCGTAAATGATGTTGTTTGCCAGGAAGATCGAACCGCTGTCGCTGCTTTCCAGGGACAGCCCGCCACCGCCGTCGGCGGTATTGTCGCTGATACTGTCGGTGGCATTGCCGCTAACGATGTTCCCCACCAGTTCCAGAGTACCCTGGTAGATACGGGCCTGGATGCCGCCGCCGAACTGGCCGGCCGGAGCTTTGCCGTTCCTGAACGTCAGGCTTTCGATATGGACCTTGCCGCCGGTCTTGCTGCTGTCGGCATCCACAAGTAGTACGATGCCGTTGCCGATGCTGTCGTTGTCGGTATCTCCATTCAGGACCGTGAGCGCCGGATCGGACAGCCGTTCCAATCCGCCCGCCGGGTCATAGCCGCCCATGAGCGACAGGTCGAACGACTCCCCCCATCCGGAGTTGTAGACGAAGTTCCCGACGTAGCTCCCCCTGGCCAGGCGCACCAGGTTGTGCTTGCCATCGCGGCCGGCCTCATCCAGACAATTTTTGAGCACCTCCTGGTGATAGACGGTACTCTCGGCATGGCTGGCGTCCACCTGGCTCCAGACACAGGCGGCCGGGTCGTTGCCGGCCAGGTATTCGTTCAGGTCGCTGATGCCGTTGCGGTTCATGTCGCCGGAGCCGTCGTCACCGGGGTGGTCCTTGGCCCACTGCTCGACGGTTCTGTCGCCAAGTTCGAGCAGGACCACCGTTCCGAAGGCAGGGATGGTGACGCTTCTGATCACCGCCCCGTTGACCGAAATTTCGGCCGCATCACCGCTGCGGGCGGTTGCGGAGGCCCGCGGATCAACCGAATCCATCGGCACCCGCAGTTCAAAACTCCGGTCGGCGGCCACCGAGCCGGAAGCCACGGTAACGGAGACACTGTTCAGCATGACCGCGATGCTTACCGGATTGCCCTGTTCGGCATTGATCGCCTTGCCCTTGTAAACCACGTCCGGCGCGCTGAGCAAGGCCCAAGCCGTTCCGCCGCCGGCCACCAGCACAGCCGCCATACAGGCGCTTATCGCTATACGTCTTAACATCGTCTTCACCTCAAGCTGTCCCTTGCTTATCGATATATTTTTCATGTCAGTTCCCCGAATAGGCATAGGTCTGGAAGAACATCTTGATATCATCAACCGAGTTGATGAAGGTGTTCAGGCCGACGTCCTTGTTGAACAGCAGTGTCGAACCTGGGATGATCAGCATCCACTGGCTGTTCCAGACCGAGCGGCCGATCAGCCGGCTGTCGGTGGTGGCCTGACCAGGGTCGAAGGCGCCGCTGTAGGGATAGGCGCGGAAGTCGGACACCCTCCTGATCGCGGACAGCTCATCGCTGAGCGAGTCGTTGACCGGGATAAAGTCGGGGTTTTTCAGATCGATGTCGCCCAGCGGGAACGGCACCGGCAGTTTCTGGTCCCGGACTTGCCATTCGCGGGTGGCAAAGCCGTCGCCGGTGGGTGAGCGCAGCACGTCGGCACCGGTGGGAACCAGGTAGACACGCGGGGTGCTGGAAAGCCCCAGGTTGTCGTAGTTCTGGAACCAGAGGCCGACGGAGCGGACCCTGGTGGCGAAGTTGCTGGTGCTGTAGGCGCTGTCTCCGCCGCTCAATGGCCAGCCGAAGAAGTTTTTGCCATAGGTTACGGTGGTCGGGAACCTGATCACGATACCCGGCTGCGGACCGGCGCTTTCCGGCGCAAATGGCCGGCAGTAGCGCTTGAACTCCGGAATTTTCCAGAGGTCGTCAACGTTGTGGTCCTTCAACACATCCCGCCAATCGCTGTTGGAGGTAGCATCCCCCTTGATCCGGAACAGCTCGGTGCGCAGCGAGAATGGCGTGGTCTCGGTCTGCGGGTTGTTGAAGCCAAGTTGGGTCTTGTAGACACTGAAGTTCTGGGAGAGCCGCGCCATGGTGTCGGCCAGCCCGGGGAATCCGGCCTGGGGGATGCCGTTGCTGAGCACGCCCAGGGTCCGCTGCCGGGCGATCTCTCCCAGGAACTTCCTGCCGGCGCCGGATGCCGTGCCGAGCAGGTTGGTCTCGTAATCGTAGGCGGTAGCCGCCAGGTAGACGTATTTTGTCGCCAGATCGAACTGGGCCCGGTATTTCTGAATGGCATCGTTGCGGAAAACCCGGAAGCCCAGATCCTGGAAGCGGTACTCCTGAATCTCGGCGGCCGACTGGGCGCGCTTTTCGGCACGTTCGTCCATCAGACGAACCCCTTCGGCCAGGGTGGCCTGGTAATTCCCGATGGTCTGCTGCATGCCTTCCTTGAGCGAGTAGAGTTCCATCAGCTTCAGATCCAGGTCCGACATGCTGTTTTCCAGCTCCTTCACCAGCTGGGAAACCTCATAGCTGGCGTCGGACTTGGCCAGTTTCAGATCCAGACCGGCCTGCATCCTTTCCTTGACCGTACCCAGGGAAAACTCGGCCATGTCCGTTACATCAGCGACTATATCATTCGCTGAAGTGATGACGGCAAATATGCCCTTTACCGCTGCCTTTGCCGAGGAGAGGATATCGCCTCCGGCGGCAACGCCGGCGATGACATTATCCGGAACAGCTTCAATGACCGCGTCGCAGGCCAGACTGGCAATAGCGCTTACTCTTCTGAACACCATGCCTGTCGCATGCAATGCATTTATGGTCGAGTCCAGGCCGATCTGCGCCCCCTCGTTCTGATCCCGCAACAGAATCTGGTGAGCCAGAATACCGTAGCGCTCCTCCAGGTTCGTCTTGGCAGCGTCGATTCCGCTCAGCTGGCTTTCATATTCCCTGAAAGCCTTATCATAGGCGGCCTTGGCCACAATCATGTCCGACAGGGCCTGTTGAACCCGACCCGGAGCCCGGCGTTTGGTAATCCAGCTCTGGGGTGCTTCCAGCCAGTTTTCCTGGGCGTTGATGTTGTAGCTGACCGTGTGGTCCGTACCGGCATCGATGGTGTAGTTCGACAGCCCCAGGGCCCAGAAGTCGGCCGGCAGCTTGTAATTCACCGAGTATGTTTTGTAACTGATGGCCGGCAACGGCGTGCCGCCGGTCAACTCGGTGCGGTTCACATAGTTGTAATGGAATATATCCGGGCCGTCATAGCCATCCGGGTAACTTTTGCCGGCGCCGATATCGTCGGGATAGGGATAACCGAAGATCTCGATCAGCCGGTTCTTGTAATCCCGCTCCTGGTCGGTCAGGTTACTCTTGAAATCCTCCAGGGTGTCCTGATTCTGGCGCAGGCGCTGGGTATAGCCGTTGGCGAAATCATAGGAGGCGGTGGCATTGGCCAGCGCCTTTTCGGCGCGCTGGTAGATCTGCTCGAAGTGGGTATTACCCGCATCCACCTCAACCGGATCGATGTCGAAGGGCACCACCCCCTTGACCAGGCCGAGCGGATTGATGCCGTTGTCCACTTCAGTCATCTTTGACTGTATCAGGTGGAACTGGGTGGCAATCGACTTCAGCTCCGGCACCTTGCTCCGGTCGATCTTCTGTATCGCGTTAGGGTATTCGAGGCTTGGGAGCGTTTCCGCAACCAGCCGGCCGTCGTCGCCGGTCACATAATGAATGCGGGTAACGGTTTCAGGGTTGCTGACCGGCAGGATGGCATTGGCCGTTACCCAGTCAAAGTAGGCGGCCTGGCCGGCGCGGCGGGCCCATTCATCAACACCCCAGGCGCGATCGGTTGAGGTATCCTTGTATCCCTGCCACTGCCCGGCCGGATCGTCGGTGTAGAACTTGCGGTAGGTCAGATCGAGAATCTCGGCGCCGGTTTTTGCACGGGCGGCGGCGATCGAGGCAAACTTGCGCTCGTCCAGATAGTCAACCATGATCGGATTGCCGGCCACCAGCTGGAACTCCACCCTCGGCACCCAACTGTAACTCTCGTGCCTGAGCAGCCGGTAGTAGTAAC
This sequence comes from Deltaproteobacteria bacterium, assembly GCA_030654645.1. GTDB lineage: Bacteria > Desulfobacterota > Desulfuromonadia > Geobacterales > Pseudopelobacteraceae > JACRCG01. The sequence continues at coordinate 8,869 of JAURXC010000045.1, forward strand.
TTATGGACTGCAGGTAGTGGCCCCAGGCATCGCCATGCCCCTGGGGATACATTATTTTCGCGTCACCGGCGTTGATCAGGCCGCTGGAGTCCTGATCGGTGATGTTGTAATTCTGGGCATAGGCCACCTCCCCCTCGCCCTGGGTGAAGTTCCAGATCAGGCGGTTGTAGTAGCAACTATTCCTGGTGCTGCCGGCCGAGTCGTCGCGTCCGCGCATCAGCGCAAGTTCCTCTTCCAGCAGGGAATCCACCTGGTTCTGGAAGGCGAACACCGATGGAGCCATGTTGCCGTATTCGGCGCTCATGGTGGAAAAACCGATGGTAGGGTCAACGGCGTCGGCGTAGGATTCGTTTGCCAGCGCCAGGTAGAAGGTGGCCAGCCTGCTGGAGATGTTCAGCAGGGCATCGTTGGTGGGGCCATAGTTCTGGCCGGCGTCAATGCTGAACTCGCGGGCCCGGTTCAAAACAGACTCATAGGCCGGAATCAGGCCGAGACTGTTCAGGTAGTCAGGGTCATTGCTGAAGGCAATCGCCCCCTCATATCGGCAACCGAACTGGGACAGCATGCTGACCATGGTGTTGGTGGCGCTGTTGCGGAAATCGGTCACCCTGGCCTCAAGCGGATTGAGACCGTCAACCACCCGCTTGACCCAGCCCAGCGCCAGCATCGGTTCGCTGAAGTTAGCTCCGCTCCAGCTGCTCCAGTTGTTGCTGTCATCCTGGGGAGTGACGGCGGTCGACGGATCCGACGGCACGGCAACCGCCGGCCAGGCGTGCTTGTAGTAGTAGCGCGCCGCCACCCAGTTATCCGACATGGTCAATGCCGAGGCTCCCTGGATGGTGATATCGGTCTGTCCCTTGCCGGTAGTGTTGACAGGATCGTTGAATTTCTCCCAGGGAGGCACGGCAGCCCCTTCGGCCGGTTTATCGGGAGTACCGGGCAGGGAAGTCCTGCCGGTCACCGGCTGATAGAACCACTCGAAGTAGAAATTCTCCGGTTCGCCGCCAAAATCGCCGGTGTAGTGCAGGGTCAGTTTTTCGTCAAACACGCTTTTCGGCTTGATCGCCTTGATCACACCCCGGAACACCGGAGCTTTTACAACCCGGATAACTTCAAGCGATACCGGCAAATCCCTGACAACGGAATCATCCGAATTGTTCACGGCTATGACCAGGTAACCCTCGCCCTGGGCCATGCCGGCGGTGAGAGCGTTCTTTTCTCCGACAATGGAGCGCGCCGCCGCGATTTTCCCGTCAGCATTCAACTGCAGCCCCAGTGGTATGCCCCATAACGTTTCCCAGGGATTTTTGCCGGTCTGCGGATCAGCTGTCTTTGAATAGGTCAATGCATCGTTGAAGGGGTTGATGATGTTGGCACCGGCAACATTCTGATAATTGAGCGAATTGGGATTCCTGCTCCGGTCATGGAGCGTGTCGATGGCCGCGCACCAGGCGTTGTCCGGAGTTGTTGCGCAATCGACGCCGGTCTGGGCCTTGAGACCGGTTTTCAGCGCTGTTTTTTCATCCCCGGTCATCAGGTTCGGCAGCAGCCAGGGGGTCTCGCCTTCGGATGATATCCAGGCTCCCTTGAAACCGAGCTGCTTACGTGCCGGATCGTAAAACAGGCGTTCCTGCAGCGCGAAGGGGAGTTCGGGGAAGACCTCGATACCATTCACGGTTTCCTTCTTCAGTTTGGCCGGCAGCGCGGCAAGCGGCGCATAGAGGTACCGCTCGGGAGCATACAGCTTTGCCAGCGGACCGGCTCCCTTATATAGATTCTCGTCGTAAACGACTTCCGCCACCATTAAGTTCCTGAGATCCGGCAGCCCGTCCCTGGCGGTCGTCAGCGTATCACCCACCGCCAGCGCCGGCGCGGATGCCGGCCACTTGGTGATATAGGTTACATCAACCGGAGCGTCCCCTTCCTGGTACATGTTTTCCTTTGGACCGAAATGCAGGAAGGGCAGAGCGTCCCCTTCCACCTTGGCCGTGAAGCCGACCGCGTCAGGCCAGTAGAAATCGGAACGCATGTAGTAGTACCACTGCATGACAAACCAGGATTTGGCCGACTCGTCAATGGTGTCGCCCTCCTTCCAGTTGGCGGCTTTTGCATAATGGGCCTTGTTATGATCTTTAAAGTGCCACTCCCTGCCGTCTGTTCCCGGCGCCACCAGC
>JAURXC010000048.1 GCA_030654645.1 Deltaproteobacteria bacterium
ATCAAATGTTTGATTACAACGGGGTGCCAACTCTGAAATATCTTTGTCACAATTCATGACGTAATTAACGACGGGAATTTTGTAACCGGAACGTTACCGAACCGCAACGCAACGGCTGCGCATGATCTGATATGCTGATAAGATTTATGGAGATCTTCCGTTCATGACATCACCCCGCCAATCCAACCTGCATCGACCATGCGTGATGAACCGACTGTTTGCGGCTGTTATCCTGACAGTCGTGGCACTTGCCGTTCCCGCCGGCGCGGCCGGCCTCTCGATCAGCATTCAAGCTTCAAAAAAGCTGCTCTCGTCGCCGGTCGCCGGGCTCGCCATCATGGACAACAGGGCCTTGCTGCAGCAGGCCCTGCCCTCGGCAAAAGTAAGTATCAACAGCAGAACCGGGTCAGAGGTTCTGATCATCTTGCCGGATACGGACAGCCCCGCCAACGGAACGCGGACTTCGCCGCCAGCGGCAGCCATGCGGCGACTGCCGCTTCCTGACCGTTCCTATCGCTGGAAATCAGGGTCCACGAACGGCCGTACGGTACTCCGGCTACAGGCCCGATCAGCGGAGGGGGTGGCCTGCGGCCTCTATGGGCTGCTGCAGGGCAAGTTGGGCTTCCGCTTCCATCATCCACGGGAGTCGGTCATTCCGGAATACCGGCGCTGGCCGCTCCCGGTCCGGTTCACTTTTTCCGGGCGGCCACGCTTTGAAAAGAACGGCTTCCACCTCCACACCATGCACCCGATCGAGTTGACCGAACAGCTCCTCAATCCGGATTACCCTAACGCTTTCGAGGATCTGGCGCGCTACATCGACTGGCTGGCGCGCAACGGCCAGAATACGATGCAGTTTGTGCTGCTGCGCGGCATAGACCGAGCCCGCTGGCCCCGTCATGCGGCCAGGGTCGTCGAGTACGCCCACCGGCGCGGCGTGATCTGCGGAGTGCAGATCTCGCTGAGCATGCTGCAGCAACAGGCCTTTCAGGCCATCACCCTGTTGCGACTCTATCCGTCATATTCCAGGCAGGTGGACGATAGCCTAGCCTGGCTGTTCCAGGTGCCCTGGGATTTCGTCTCCCTGGAAGCGACCATGGGAGAGCACCTCCCCCTTCTGGGCAGGCTCGTTCCCGAAGTGCAGACCCATCTGGAGCGGCAGGTAGCCGAACGCTACCATTCCATGCTGCTGCTGGGCACCCACGTCATCGGCGGCGAGGATGCCCCACGCGAACCACGGCTGGCCGGCAGCGGCATCCTGGTGCATTCAGTGATGTGCTATTCCGTATCCGAGACAAGCGCGCCGGTCTACGGCAACCGGAACCAGCGCTTCATGCTGCGCACCGCACAAAAGCAACAGCCGCGGCGCGAAACCTGGTACTGGCCGGAATCGTCCTACTGGGTCGGGTTCGACACGCCGGTTCCGCTGTTGCTATTGCCCTACCTGGATGTCCGCCGCCAGGACATGGAGACCATGGCCGGACTGGGGCTGCAAGGGCACCTGACCTTCACCTCGGGCTGGGAATGGGGCTACTGGCTGATCGACTGGAGCATCGCCCGCTGGTCCTGGGAGTACCGCGATTCGCGGGCTGTTCTCCCAAGCGGCCCGTTGACGCCTCTTTTGGAACTGCTGCCGGACCCACGGCTGCAGCCGCTCTGGAAAGAGGCGCTACGCCTCCAGAACTTCTATCTGAAGGAACGGGACCTGATGCGTTTCATGGCCGCCGCCACCCCGTTTTCCGAGCTGCCGCACCCCTTTGACAAGCCGTTTCAGCCCACGCCGGAATTTCATTATTCCCGGCTGTTCAAATCGGCAAGCCAGCGGGAGGTTGACCTGCATCTGGGCAGGCCAATCAAGGAAATGGAGGAGTATGCGCGAGAAATGTGGATTCTGTCGCAACGGATGGAAGCGATACTTTCGGAGGATGGTGACAGAACGGGAGAACCAGCTGCCGTCATGCGCTTGAAGCTGGCCCGAGAACTGACCCGCGCACTGGCCGTCGGCTCTCTCAGGGCCAGCCACCGGGCCTTGACGCTCAAGGCGCTGTCGGCCAGGGTCGGGGAGCGGAGTGCTGGCCGCAACCACAACGGCAGTTCGGGCGAACTGCTGGTAAAGGCTCGCCTGGTGCGCCATCAGGCCCTCGCTCTGGTCAGGCGACAGGAGCAGGAATACCGTTACCCGCTGTTACTGCTGACCCACCGGCGCGAGAGCATGACCGCCTATCCCTTCGGATACCTGTATCCTGCCGGACGGCTGTTTTTCTGGGAGCGAGAAGAGCAGCAGGTCGAGCAGGGGCGCTTCGATCCGCTGTTCATGAATCTGTGGGATGTGCGGCGGACGCTGGGGTTGGAGAGTTTGTTCTTCAGATAGATTCCGGGGTTCCTTCAAATTTCAGTGGACACTGTCCCAGCCAAGTCAGCACAAATCGTTGTCAACAGTCCCTTTCAAATGAGACCCCACTAAACAAAAAGTGGAAAAAAACCTGCAGAGTGTAAAG
>JAURXC010000062.1 GCA_030654645.1 Deltaproteobacteria bacterium
ACCTGGCCGGTCCGGGGTAGCGGGGCGGACACCCCCAGCGTCACTACCTCGGCGGTATCCGCCATAACCAATACAACCGCCGCGTGCGGCGGCACAGTCGCCGCCGACGGTGGGGCGGCGGTGACTGCCAGGGGGGTCTGCTGGGGGACTTCAGCCAACCCTACTATCTCCGATAGCAAAACGACCGACGGCTCCGGCACCGGCGTTTTCACCAGTTCCATTACCGGCCTCTCCCCATACACCCTCTATCATGTAAGGGCCTACGCCACCAACAGCGCGGGGACCAGTTACGGGAGCGATGTTCCCTTCAACACCCCCTGTCCGACCTATGCTGCACAGATCGGGACCACCCCTTACAACACCCTCCAGGAGGCGGTGAACAGCGTCTCGGGAACGGCCGAGATCAGGGCCGTGGCCGGAGAATGGCAGGAAGCGCTGACCTTCTCCGGAAACAGGACAATCACCCTTTCCGGCGGTTACGACTGTATCTGCGACGCTGTCACGGGGGTGACGACCGTTCACGGTTCCTTGACCGTCGGCGGCGGCGCAGTCGTAACCATGAGCAATGTGGCGGTCTACTGAGAGATTGTATATCTAGTCTACGAGGCCCCCTTTATCCTGTCGGAAGCCGCCTTTGAATTCATCCTGGCTGCAGGCCTCATACGCGGCACAAAACGAATAGACAGCGCCGATTGGATGGGAAGCGTTTTCAAAACAACCGGCATACCATTTGTTGTGACTCTGGCATTGGCGACCCTTGCCGGATACCTGATGCATCATTATTTTCCGGATGTATCCTGCATTTCTGAACTGTTATCGAGTATTTAAGATCACTTGTGGCTGTGTAACTTGGTCGGCGTGCCTGTTCGTGTGGTCTTCTGAAATCTGCCGGCATGGCTAACTGGCTTCAATTTGTTTTGATATGATTCAAACTGCATCAAACAGTTTCACCATGTATTCCGGCTGCAGTAGCACAACTCCACGTTTCTTTAAACTGACTTGAATGTTGATTTCCTGCTGCATGATGCAACCTGATACTAAACAATACATGGCCAGAGGTAATACCAGAAAAAACACGGGACTGACGCTGGTACTTTTCCCGCTCGTTGGCCGATGAACTTTCAGAATGGAGGCCCTGACATGAACCAAACTTTACGATCCCAGCAGCCTGGCTTTATTGGTAATTGGGAGGATCTTGATCAATTCATTAGTCTTTCAGAGTCTCCAATCCGCAGTTCGGAACGAGAGACCGCTCTTCTGGTCTGGTCGGAATACAAGCTCAGGAGGCAGGCTCGATATGTCCGTAGAGAAACAAAAGACCGGCCCGGAAAGATGGGCTATTGGGGCAAGGGTGACTACATCAAGTCACTTACCGTACCAGCAATTGACCTGCGTGGAGCAGTGTTAAAGGATATATGTCTCGGCTATGCGGACCTTCGTGGAGTGAGGTTCGACGGGGCCAAGTTCGTTCCTGAACAGCTTTCCTGGGTTGCAATGAAGGGTTCGAACTTCCAACGTGCAAGCCTCAGGAACGTGCAGTTGCGCGGTGCAAGGCTGATGGGAGTTGATCTGCGTGGGGCAGATCTGCGCGAGGCCGATTTAACCGGATCCGATCTCAGTGAAGCCAATCTTGCCGGCGCCAATCTGTGTAACGCTCACCTGCGGGAAGCAAATCTCGAATGTGCGAATCTTGTGGGCGCCAATCTGCATGGAACCGATCTGTGCGGTTGCCGCGTATATGGCGTATCAGCATGGGACGTGGAGATCGACGATAATGACGCTTTGCGCCGCGACCTGATTGTGACGCCAGAAGGGCAGCCCGAAGTAAAAGTGGACAACATTGAAGTCGCACAGTTTGTTTACTTACTGCTCACCAATCCCAAAATCCGAGGTGTGATTGATACCGTATGTAAGAAAGGTGTCCTGATCCTCGGCAGGTTCATTGCTGAGCGCAAGGAAGTGCTTGACGCCCTCCAAATGGAGTTACGTCGGCGCGGTTACGTGGCAATTATTTTTGATTTCGCTAAGCCTACCGCGCGCGACTTTACCGAGACAGTAAAAACGCTCGCCGGTCTGTGCCGTTTCATCATTGCTGACATCACAAATCCGAAGTCAAGCCCACTGGAGTTGCAGGCCACCGTACCAGATTACATGGTCCCGTTCGTGCCGATTATTGCAGAGGGAGAAAGTCCCTTTGCGATGTTCATGGATCTTAAAGCGAAGTACAACTGGGTTCTTGAACCGCTGGTGTACCCGGGCGTTAGAGAACTCATTGATGTGATTGAACCCGCGATAATCCAGCCCGCGCTGACCAAGCACGCGGAACTGTTGGCGGCGCGAGCACAGGCGATCCGCACTCGACACGTGTCGGATTACAAGGGGGAGTAAGGGCGATGGCTACCGCATATATGCAGGTTGCAGACAAGCTGTTTGCCGAACTACAAACTCTCAGACATTTGGAGCGGCATATATGTGCTTGAACATATCTCCCTTGAAGGCGTCATTGTCATAAACTACGAGCGTGCAGGCGCAATCACAACAGGAAGTAGATGAATATATTGACTAAAAGTAAACGTGGGCCACGTCTTGAAACGCCAACTTTTGGTATTTCAAAACGTGGCCCCAATCTACAATTATTCACTCGATAGCCCAGCCTACCTCTCAGGAGTGCAGTTCTTGGCAAACATAATACAATCCTTTTTATCAACCGTTGCAGAGTTGCTACCCGGTATCATGCCGGGGAACCCCTAGGGGGACGTAGTTGCTTTATTGCTTTATAATCTTTTTCTGTTACTCTTTCACACATGCCAAGACAAGCCCGTTTAGATATTCCAGGTTTATTGCAACACGTCATTGTTCGGGGCATTGAACGCTCTGACATCTTTATGGACGACATTGACCAGGAACGATTTTTGGAACGCTTTAGCAGCCTTCTTGTTGAAACCTGCACCGACTGTTTTGCATGGGCTCTGCTCCACAATCATTTTCACCTCTTGCTTCGATGCAATCACTTTGATCTTTCACGCTTCATGCGAAGGTTGCTGACCGGCTATGCCGTCACGTTCAACCGGCGCCATGCTCGTTCCGGCCATCTGTTTCAGAATCGTTACAAGTCTATTGTCTGCGAAGAAGAGCCGTACTTGCTTGAATTGATCCGCTACATCCACCTGAACCCATTGCGAGCAGGTCTCGTCAAAGATCTCGAAGAGCTTGAAAGCTTTCCTTGGTGCGGTCATGGCGTGCTGCTTGGTCGGAATACACTTATCGGACAAACGGTTGACGAAGTTCTGGCACTGTTTGCCAACAGGAAGAAGGCAGCCCGTCATGCCTACCGTCAGTTTTTGTACGCCGGTGTTGCCATGGGGAAACGTCCTGAATTGGTTGGCGGCGGTTTGCGGCGTAGTCAGCTAATTGAGGGCAATATTGCTGTCATGGGTGATTATGATGAACGAGTACTTGGCGGGAGTGATTTTGTGGCGTCACTTCACGATGAACCTCAACTTGCTGGTAAGCTGTCCCATAGAATTGATTTGAACTCTCTGCAAGCAAGTGTCAGCGACTATTTCAAATTACCGGCAGCGGATATCCTGCGTCGTGGCCGGCGGAATCAATATTCCGAAGCTCGTGAGTTGTTCTGTTATCTTGCCGTCAGGGAGTTGGGATATTCAGGCGCGAAAGCCGGTACAATGATCGGAATGGGGACCGCTTCGGTAAGCCGTGCGGCAAGGCGTGGCGAGAATTTGGTTGCAACGCGGCCTGAGATGAAGGAGTGGTGGGTGAAGCAGTTAAAGCAATAAAGCAACTACGTTAATAGGTTCGTCCATGTCACTCTCGAACCGGTTGGCGCAAGATAATTACTCCAAAACGAGGTCATCATGAATACTGTTCGTACCATCAAACTATGTGTGGCAGTCTGTTGCTACCTGCTTTTTTGTGGGTGTGCCACAACAGCACCTAAAACCCAGATCACATCGGGACCGCAAGCTAAAATTGCGCTTGTCCTTGGCGCGGGTGCCGCCAAAGGCTTTGCCCATATCGGTGTGCTGAAAATCCTTGAAAGCAGCAAGATCCCGCTCCATATGATTGTCGGCACGAGTGTTGGAAGTTTTGTCGGCAGCCTCTATGCCTATGGATATGATGCCTATGCCCTGCAAAAGATCGCCATGACTCTGCAAAAAAGCGATGTGGCCGAATTGACGATACCGGATAACGGGTTTCTCAAGGGAGAGCGGTTGCGGGACTACGTCAACACCAAAGTACACTCCGCCACATTGGATAAACTCAAAATCCCTATGTATGTCGTGGCCACTGATATCAAAACCGGCAATAGTGTCGTATTTAATTCCGGCAACACCGGCATGGCGGTTCAAGCAAGCTGCTCTATTCCGGGTGTCTTTCAACCGGCCAGATTTTCCGGGGCAAGTTATGTAGATGGCGGCGTAGTCAATCCACTGGCGGTGGATGTCGCCCGGAGGTTCGGCGCGGATATCGTGATCGCCGTTGATATATCTTCCGGCATCGATGCTGTTGTTCCCGCGACTACCATGGAAACGATCATGAAATCGATACAGATCATGTACAGCAAAATGTCCCTGATTCCACTCAGCCAGGCCGACGTGGTTATCAAGCCGGTCGTCGGGTTCGTCGGCTCAGCGGATTTCGCCCAACGCAACGAGGCGATCATGGAAGGGGAAAAGGCGGCCTTGGCGGTCATGCCCCAAATCAATGCGATGCTGGCCAAACTCAGGCAGGAAGGTCGCTTGCCATAACTATGCCGCCATCAAACGAGGCCAGTGAGTGTTTCAGCTTTGAACCGAAAGAAAATATTGAGGGCACACATCCACTTTCTTTCACGATCAAGAAATAGCTGTCTTTGCTTCGCTCCGCAAAAACCATCAATCTTTACGTCTCGGAACAAGGCCACTGATTGGATGTAAACCATTTCAAAATACAGCAATAAGTTGCAATAAGTATCAATTTGAATCAAAATGCTTCAAAAGTTTTACGGAAACAGTGTGTTTAATATCAGCTCCCCGTTACATTAAGCTGGCTTTCACCCGCCTTGAAGCTCGCACCCGCTGTACCACACCCCCCTGCATACCCCGTCAAAATGGTAGTGAAATCTTTACCCGCTACCCGCAAATAGTTTATAATCCTACTATGTATAAGCAGTAAATCCTACGCAGTTCAAGGCACTTTTGATTACATTTTCAGGGAGGTCCGACATGAAAAAACTGCTGATAGCACTGATCGTGCTTCTATTCTCGGTAAATGCGGATGCCGCTGTAAAAACCAGGATTGTCGAATATGTACATGGGAATACCACGCTTGAGGGATACCTGGCCTGGGATGACGCCGGCGCTGTCAAACGTCCCGGCATCCTGGTCGTGCATGAATGGACCGGAATAAACGACCACATCAGGCAACGGGCCGAAATGCTGGCCAAGCTTGGCTACGTTGCTTTTGCAGTGGACATTTACGGCAAGGGAGTTCGTCCGTCAGCTCCGGCCGAAGCCGGGAAAACCGCCGGAATATACAAGAACGACCGGCCCCTGATGCGGGCCAGGGCCGCCGCCGGGCTGGAAGAGCTGAAAAAGCAGAAATTTGTAGATCCGCAACGCATTGCCGCTATCGGCTTCTGCTTCGGCGGCACCACCGTTCTGGAACTGGCCCGCGCAGCCGCTGACCTGAAAGGAGTCGTCAGTTTCCACGGTGGTCTGTCCACCCCGACACCCGGTGATGCGAAAAATATCAGGGGCAGGGTGCTTGTGCTGCACGGCGCTGACGACCCCTATGTAAACGCCGTTGAAGTGGCTGTCTTTCAGGAGGAGATGAGGAAAGGCGGGGTTGACTGGCAGTTTGTAAGCTACGGCAATGCCGTTCACAGCTTCACCAACAGAGCTGCCGGCACGGACAACAGCAAGGGGGCTGCTTACAATGAAAAAGCGGACCGCCGCTCGTGGGAAGCGATGCAGGCGTTTTTTACGGAAATATTCAAGTAAGCTGCTACCAGTGGCGCTGGACGGGAACTCTGTCCTGTACGGTGGGTTGCGGGAGAATCCGGTTTTGAAACCTTGATTGTAAATCTCGGCAGTTTCCTGTGATTGACGTATTGACATTCAAATACTCTTGGAATTTAAATGTCCAAACCATAGAGTTCCGGGGATAATTGGAATCCAACAAGCGAACAGGCTGCTTATTGGCGCCGCTGGCGTCTCACAATAAACAGCCTGTTCCTTAAACCTTTATAAGGTCCAGTCCATCAATGATTGTTTGACGTTTATTTCTCGTTCGGAATACAGTTCTTGGCGAACATGATACAATCCTTTTTACCAACCGTTGCTGAGCCGCTATCCGGTATCATGCCATAACTGGCAATTGCGCCAAAAGGTCCGGATCCACCGGGAGTTGCCGCGTGTTTCGACACTTCTCCCGGCACCGCTTCAATGATAGCAAATGCCCCGTACGGCCCGGTACCGTTACGTAATGCAGTGTTATATGCCTTACCTTCATGAGCTTTGTCGGTATAATCGGCTGGTCCGTATGTTCCGTATGGTCCTGAACTTGAAAATGCCGGAAGGGCGCTTACTACTGCCGAAAGCGCTAGCAATGAAAGAAACAGAGCTATATTTTTCATGTCATTACTCCTTTTCGTGTAGTTACCTCTTGACTTGGATTATAGCACCTCGGAATAAATTTTAAATGAAATTCAAATTCAATAACTCGTGCGTGAAGGGTGTGTGTAACTGCAGAAGAAGGGAACGTAGTTGAGTTGTTTGACTTCATTAAATATCTGCGTGCAAGTTTGCAATTCTGACCCTGATTCGTCTGATTAGTCGTTCTCGATTGCGCTTCCTGAAATCGTTCTCGTGTAGTTTAGAGATCGCTATTGTATGCTATAGTTGTAGCAAATATTGCTGGATCTAACGGGGGTGGTTTTCTTAACGCCATGAAAACCAGGGATGCGTCACATAAGATAATGATTGTCGATGACGAGGAGATGGTCCGCATGGTTTTGCGGAGCATGTTGGAGGGATTCGGCTTCAGTGTCGTTGAAGCGGTTAACGGCCGCGATGGACTTGATGTCTTTACCCGCGAAGCCCCCGACATCGTATTCACGGATCTTCAGATGCCGGAAATGAACGGTTTTGAGCTTATTACCAGTATAAAGGAGAAATGTCCCGAGACTCCGGTAATTGTCATTTCCGGAACAGGCAACATACAAAGTGCTATCGAGGCCATCCGTCTGGGCGCCTGGGACTATGTAACCAAGCCGATCGAGAGCATCGAAGGGCTGCATATCATTACTCGTCGAGTGATCGAACGAATGCAGCTGATCGCCGAGAACAGAGCCTACCGCGAACACTTGGAAGAGCTCGTCATGCAGAGAACAGAGGATTTGCGTGACAGCGAGGTCCGCTTTCGCACGCTTTTTGAATCGGCCAATGACGCCATTATTCTTATTCGTGACGATCGAATAATCTCTTGCAACCGCAAGACCCGGGAACTCTTCGGCTGTTCTCAGGATGACATTCTCGACCGCCCCATGCTCGCCTTTTCTCCTCCCAAGCAGCCATTCGGAGCATGTTCAGATGAGCTCCTCAAAGAACGCATGAATATGGCGTTGTCAGGCGTACCCCAGTTCTATGAATGGCGCTACACCCGGCATAACGGAGAGTTTTTAGATGCCGAGATAAGCCTTAACCGTCTGGAACTGCACGGTGCTTTATATCTTCAGGCCATAATGCGCGATATCACCGAACGGAAAAAGGCTGATCGGGCTCTGCTGGATAATGCCCGCATAAAACGTGAGCTGGAAATTGCCCAGGAGGTACAGCAATCGCTGTTGCCGGCATATCCTCCGGTGATTCCGGGACTGCTTGTAGCCAGCATCTGTGTGCCGGCCAGCAATGTGGGAGGAGATTATTACGACTTCTTTTCCCCTGGTGACCAAATCCTGGATACGGTCATCGCCGATGTTGCCGGTCACAGTTTCGGTTCAGCGCTCTTGATGGCAGAGGCGAGAAGCGTCCTGCATGCCAAGGTCAGCGCGGCATATTCTCCCGCCCGGCTCCTGGCCGAGGTCAACGACCTGCTGTACGAGGACCTTACCCGTTCAGAATTGCTGCTCAGCATGTTCTATGCACGACTGGATATCAATAACTCGACCCTGTCCTACGCAAATGCAGGACATTGCCGCCCCTTGCTGTACCGTTCAGGAAATGGCGGCTCCTTTGAGGAGCTTGATGCGGACGGATTGCTCATGGGAGTCAGGGTTGGGGTCTGTTTTGAGGAGAAGGCCTTGCGGATGGGCGAAGAAGACATCCTGTGTCTGTATACCGACGGTATTACTGAGTCGGAGAACAGTAATGGTGAGTATTTCGGAGACAGACGCTTCAGAGAGGTTATTGCGGAATTCAGCCATAGGCACCCCGAAGAGATCATTACAGCTGTTTTTCAGAATTTGGCAGACTTTATCGGCCACATGGATCTGTCCGACGACATTACCATAACCGTCATGAAAGTAGTTCCCTCTTGAATATCAAAGCTGGCTTGATACCTCGACCGGCCCCCTCTTTATCTCGAATTCGCATGGCTTCAGGTGGTTTCCCGGCCCGGCAATCGGTATGACTGTGATCCGGCAAATGTCCCGGCATCCTGGTGCGGGGGGCTGGCGAATGTGTTGACTGAATCTTCAAATATGGTAGACATGTTGTCTATCTTAATAGACCGGGAGGTTTGGCATGAAAACTTTATTACTGGCAGTTTCAATGACAGCATTTAGTATGACATCCGCCTTGGCCCTTGATGTCGGTGGAAGCTACAAGACTTCTGAAGGGGACATGACTCTAAGTCAGGATGGAGACAGAATCTCGGGTAAATATACAAATGACAACGGTGAGATAACCGGCACCATGTACGATGCCACACTGGATGGATTCTGGATTGAAGACCATTCGGACCGCCGTTGCAATACTTCCAAACATGGGCGCTACTATTGGGGGCGGATAGCGTTCGAGTTCAGCGACAACGCTTATTCCGGGTTGTGGGGATACTGCAACGATGCCCCCACCCGTCCCTGGACCGGCAGCAGAACAGGTGCAAGTTCGTATTCAGGCAGCCCGGTTCCTGAAAACTCCATATTCATCGAAGGCGTCTGGAAATCATCCGAAGGTGACATATCCTTCAGGCAGAAAGGCAGCAAGGTAAGCGGAAAATACGCCCAGGACAACGGGGAAATCGCCGGTGGAGTTAAAGAGAACGATTTCGACGGCTACTGGATTGAGGATCATTCGGACCGGCGCTGCAGCACTCAAAAGAATGGCAGGTATTTTTGGGGCAAACTTCAGCTTCATTTTGAAGACAACCGTTTCAGCGGCAAATGGGGGTATTGCGATGACCAGCCTGCGCGACAGTGGACCGGGCAGCGAAAATAAATCCCGGGCTGATAACCGATCTGATATGTAAAAAAGTGCTTTCTTTACTTTTGCAGCGATACCCCCGAAAGGAGTCTCCCATGTCAAATTCTTCAGCACGATGGATGGTGGCGCCGGTTCTGGCAACAACTCTGATGTTTTACGGAACCGCCGGCGCTGCTGAAAAACAGAAAACCAAACCGTATCCTCATTACTGGCTGAGCATCGCCACCACCAACCAGTCCATGCCCGGCATGTCAGCGGAAATGTCCGGCATGGCCTCCCTGTTCGGCGGCAAAGGCGCTTTCGGCCCCAAACGCGAGCTGCAGCTGCAGCTGGAATCGCCAAAGGTAACAGCGGAGAAACCGACCGCCGCCGATGAAATCCCGCCGGGCCAGAAAATGGGGGATGCACTTCAACTCGTGACCCCTAAAGTTGAGAAGTCAACCTCTGAACCGGACGAGCGCCGCTCTCCCGAAAAGTACGAGAAGCCGAAGGCGCGCATGCTGATCTACTGGGGATGCGGGGAGACCATCGGCAAGGGGCAACCCAGGGTCATCGATACCTCAAAAATGAGCATGGCCGAATTCGGCAAGGCCTTTGCCGGACGCGCTCCCACCCAGCAGACCCCGCCGTCTCCACGGAAGGGGTGGACCTATGGCGAATGGCCGAGCCGGGAGGAGAGGGCCGACATCCCCGCCGACAGCTCGCTCGTCGGCGCCCATCGCGTCAAGGGCAACTATACGGTCGATATTCCGTTCTCGCTGGATGCCAGGCGGGATTTCATGGCGCCGATCGAATTCACCTCGGTGACATCCACCACCTCCGGGGCAACGAAGGTCTCCTGGAAAGAGGTGCCGACCAGCATCGGCTATTTCGCCACGGCCATGGGGCATAAACAGGAAACCGGCGAAACGATCTTCTGGTCCGCCAGCGAAGTGCCGGAAACCGGTTTTGCCCTTCAGAACTACCTGACGCCGTCTGACGTCAGCAGGTTTATCAAGGAGAAGGTCGTCATGCCCCCCTCCAGGACCAGCTGCACGGTGCCGCCGGTTTTCAAGGATGCTGGCGGAGCGATGTTGCAGTTCATCGCCTACGGGGAGGAGCTGAACCTGGTCCATCCACCCAAGCCCAAGGATCCAAAACAACCCTGGAATATCGAATGGTCGGTAAAGGCCCGCCTCAAATCCACCGGCATGACAACACTTATGCCGATGGAGGACGGTTCCGACGACAAGCCCGCCCGTAAATCAAAGAAAAAGTCCCAGCCCCAGGATGAAGAAACCGCCAAGGAAGGCGCCGATGAGCGCGGAGAAGATTCCAAGGCGCCAAAAGGCGGGATTGGCGACCGCCTGAAGGGAATCTTCGGGTTCTGACGGGGGACATCATTCGGACTCGTGATCTTGTCTATTATATTAATATGTTTGGAGACCGAATATGACTGCTAAAAGCAGTGCCAAGCCCGTGCAGTACGATTTCTTCGCCTTCCTCTCCCGCATGCGCTACATCAGCCGCTGGGGGCTGATGCGCAACACCGTGCCGGAGAACATCCAGGAACATTCGCTGGATGTGGCGGTGATCGCCCATGCGCTGGCAATGATCCGCAATACCTATTTCGAGGGAGACCTGGACCCGTCCCGGGCCGCGCTGTATGGCATCTTCCACGATGCCAGCGAAATTTTCACCGGCGACATGCCGACCCCGGTCAAGCATTTCAATCCCAACTTCAAGCGCTCCTTCCACCAACTGGAGGACCGCGCCCGCCGCAAGCTGCTGGATATGCTGCCGCCGGAACTGGCCGGAGAGTACGAACCGCTCTTCTTCTTCGACGAACAGCAGGAATACGCGGTGCTGGTCAAGGCGGCCGACAAGATCGCGGCGCTGGCCAAATGCATCGAGGAGGGCAAGAGCGGCAACCTGGAATTCAGGAGGGCCGAAGCGGAGCATTTCGAGCATCTTTCGGCCAGCCCGCTGCCCGAGGTGCGCTATTTCCTGGAGAAATTCCTGCCGGGATACCGCCTGTCCCTGGATGAACTCAACCTGGGGTGATTTTTTTGATCTAGTAGTGCCTCAACTGTTTGGTTTGGTATTATAACTATAAAACAGCTGGTTGGGATGTGATATATGAAGTTCAACAGTAACATTATTTCCGGGCGTTACGTTGTCATGGCCCTGACCCTGCTGTTTCTGGCCCTGTCTCTTCCGGAATGGGGGCCACTCCAATCCCTGGAATACAAGAGCTATGACCTGCGGGCCAGGATGCGCCAGAAGAAGCCCGAATCGCCGGTTGTGATCGTGGCCGTTGATGACGCCAGCATCGAGAAGCTGGGGCGCTGGCCCTGGCCGCGCGCCTACATGGCCGAACTGCTGTCCCGGCTGAACGAATACGCCCCCAAACTGGTTGCCCTGAATATCCTCTACACCGAGGCGGATCGCGGCTCCGGACTGGAAGAGCTCCGGGCCCTGCGCGACACGGCCGAAAAGAGCGGCGTCAGGTCGGGAGCGCTCTACAACGCCATCCTGGAGACCGAAGCGCGGCTGGACAACGATGGCCAGCTGGCTGCTGCGATTGCCGAGTCAAAAAACATCATCCTGCCGCTCTACTTCACGATCGGTGACCAGGCGGCGGCCGCCGATACCGGCACGCCGCAATTCATGCTGCGCTCTTCCCGCGCTGCATCCGGTCCGGCCGGCACCCTGCAGGCAAGAGAGGTCTCTCCGCCGATTGCCGCATTTGCCGAGCAGGCACTGTTACTGGGTCATATCAATCTTGCCGCCGACGAGGACGGCACGGTGCGTCGCGAGCCGCTGTTAATCCATTACCATGCCAGGAATTATCCCTCACTGGCGCTGCAGGCGGCCCTCTGCTATCTGAATATCAAACCGGCTGAAATAAGCACTGATACGCCCGGGCGGCTGAAGGCCGGGCGGCTCTCGGTCCCGACCGATTCAAAGGGGCGCATGCTGATCAGCTATAACGGCCGCTTCAACAGCTTTCCCTACTACTCTTTCACCGATGTTGTCAGCGGCGCCATCCCGGCTGCCGCCTTCAAGGGCAGGATCGTTCTGGTCGGCCCGATAGCCACCGGAATTGCCGGTTTTGCGGTTACGCCGGTACAGACAAACTTCCCTTCGGTCGAGATTACCGCCAACGCGATCGAAAACCTGGTCAACAACAACGTGATCGCCCGTCCTGCCTGGACCCGCTACGTTGAAGCCGCGGTCATGCTACTGTTGGGAGCGTTCCTGGCATTCGCGCTGCCGCGCTTGAAGGCCGGACTCGGTGCGCTGGTCTCGTTAAGCATCCTGCTGCTCTGGAACGGGGCGGCGGTCTGGCTGTTCGTCGGCCGGGGTGAGTGGCTGGGCATGGTGGCGCCGACGCTGCTGCTGGTGATCGGCTATACCGTCAATGTCTCGTCCCG
>JAURXC010000073.1 GCA_030654645.1 Deltaproteobacteria bacterium
CGCGGTGGCCAGCTGGGTATCCAGCTGTCTGGCCAGGGCATCCACCATTGCGTTTTGACTGTCGCCGATACTCTTTTGCAGCTCGCTGCTCCAGAAAGCATGGCTGATTGCGATGATCAGACTCAGCAATACCGCTATCACCAGGGATACGGTCAGGGTCATTTTTGAAGTAAGACTTTTCATGGGCACTTCCCGCATATGATTTCATGTCACAACAGCCGGCATCCACCACGGCAATTTTTTGCTATGAGAATGGTACACCGGAATAGTCAGGAGTAAAGCGGGAATATGCCCCATCGCCTGTTAGTAAGTTAGAAGTTATTTTCTGCTATTTTCAGGCAGAATATAACTTCGTTAACGCACTTATCCTGTTTATCAGGGTTACGTTAAAGCACTGATTCCAGCAATATCCAGATCTTCAACAAGCTTCAGCGGATTGCTGGCAACAATGTCACTTAACGGCAACCGGGGCAGGGGAAACAGACAACCAGCGATTCGGAAATGACGGTAGAATTAAATTGCTGCTCCGCCGGTCAGAAGCACATACTTCTTGACCGTGCGGCGGTCGAGACCGGTTTTACGGGCCACATCCTCGTAGGTGCCGAAACGGCGGTACAACAGGCCGCAGTACTCGGCCATCAGCTGCTGGGCATCCATGCTGCCGGCCTCGATGCCGGCCAGCAAACGATCGCACGGCTCGCTGGAAACCGAAGCGGACGTATCCCCGCGATAGTGGCGGGTCAGGATAATGCGCCGCACCGCCTGCTCCAGTTCGCGCACGTTGCCGGGCCAGGGATAGTGCGCCCCCAGGTCACGCAGCAGCGCCTCCCGCACCAGCCTGGCATGGGGCACGGCAGCATCGCCGATCAGGCGTTTGAGGATGCTGCCGATCAGCGCCTCCAGCTCGCGCGGCTCCTGCTGGATGCGCAGACTTAGCGGCGGGACCACGATGATGTCCGAGCAGAGCCGGTAGTAGAAGTCGTCACGGAACTGCCCGGAGCGGCGCAGGTCATCCAGCGGGCGGTTGGTGGCGGCAATCACCCGTCCCTGGAACCGCCGGCGTTCGTGGCCGCCCACCGGAGTGAAAGTCCGCTCCTGGATCACCTGCAGCAGCTTGATCTGCACCGGAACCGAGACGTCGCCGATCTCGTCCAGGAAGATCGAACCGTGGGGTGCGCAACGGCTGAATACTCCCTCGTGATTTTCGATCGCGCCGGTAAAGGCGCCTTTTTAGTGGCCGAACAGCTCCGATTCCAAAAGCGATTCCGGATACTGGGACAGGTTGATGGCAATGAAGTTGCGGGTGAAGCTCTCGCTGAAACGGCCGTTGCGGCCGTCGAAGGGAATGAAGCCGGAACGGCCGATGGCGGCCGCGGCGGCCCCCTTGCCGGTGCCGGTCTCGCCCAGCAGCAGCGTGGAAAAATCCTCCATGCGGTTCCAGAGGTGCTGTTCGTACCAGTTGATGTTGCAGGTGAAGATGTTGTTCCAGAGCTGCAGCCGCAGTCCGTGCATCGATGCGGAGAGCCCGGTCAGCGCCGTCTCGATGAAGTAGAAGGCCCGCCGGATCTGGTAGAAGATCCCCAAATAGCGCCGGCTGCCGCTTTCGTCCAGCCCCAGCCCGGCCAGAGCCCCCAGCAGCTCGCGGGCAAAGGGAACCGGGATCGGTTCATCGCCGGCGGCCAGCTGCTTGAGGATGAAGTCATCGAAGGTCTGGCGATAGCGGTGGTAGATGTCAAACAGGAACGCGGTCTTGAGCAGCTCCCGGTCATCCGCGCCATAAAGCTTCAGGTCGTCACGCCCCGACGCCCTCAGCCGGCTCAGGCGCTCGACGATACGGCTGATCGCCAGTTCCACCAGATCGTCCCAGGAGAGCGCGGCATCGCTGCCGGCGATTTTACGGTCCAGTTCCACCCTGGTCTGGCTGAAGGGGTTGGCAAAAGCGGCCTGGGCCACGTTCCGGAAGAAGTCCCGCTCTTCGTTTGTCAATGTCAGTTGTCTTGTCATGCAGCAGATGTACATCACGCCGGCATCCAGTGTCAATCAGACATTAACCGGAACCTCACAACACAAGCTAACGTACTGAAACAAAGGCTATTGCATGTGCCGCCGGTTTCTGGCATGTTCCCTGAAAAGCATGACAGACATCCATCAACAAACCTGACTACGGAGAATATCATGCTGCCAACCGCCACCATCATCGACATCCACTGCCATACCGCCGGCATCGGCGCCGGATCCAGCGGCTGCTTCGTTTCCAGCGCCATGCGCCGCAACGTCCGCTTCAACTTCTTTCTGAAAACCTTCGGCGTTTCCGAACGTGAACTGCTGCAGCATGGCGACGGGCTGGTGCTGGAGCGGCTGTCAAAGCGGCTGGGCGAATCGAGGCAGGTTTCGGCGGCGGTTGTGCTGGCAATGGACGGCGTGGTCGATGCACAGGGGCAGCTGGATCAAGCGGCAACCGAGATCCATATCCCCAACGAATTCCTGGGACGGGAGTGCAAGAAGTACCCGAACCTGCTCTTCGGCGCCAGCATCAACCCCAATCGTTCCGATGCGCTGGAGCGGCTCGATCGCGCCGCCGAGGAGGGGGCGGTGCTGCTGAAGTGGCTCCCCTCGGTCCAGCACATCGACCCCGCCGATGCGCGGCTGACACCTTTTTACCGGCGGCTGCGGGAGCTGCGGCTGCCGCTTTTGACCCATACCGGCAACGAGGAATCCTTCACCCGCGTCGACAACAGCCTGGCCGATCCGCTGCGGCTTCGCCGCGCGCTGGACGAGGGGGTGACCGTGATCGCCGCCCACTGCGCCAGCAACGGCAAGAATGATGGCCAGGCCAACCTGGAGCGCCTGCTGTCACTGTTCGGCCAATATCCAAATCTCCACGCCGACATCTCGGCGCTGACCCAGGCCAACCGACTCGGCCACTTGACCGGGGTGCTGCGCAATGCCGGAATCCACGACCGCCTGCTGTACGGCAGCGACATGCCGATCATCAACAGCGCAATCACCTCCCCCTGGTGGCACGCCTACCGCATCCCGCTTCCGGAAGTGCGCCGCATCGCCGCGATCAAAAATCCCTGGGACCGGGATGTGGAGCTGAAACGGGCGCTGGGAGTAACGGAGAAGATACTGGGGAACAGTGCAAGGATGTTCGTAGGGGCGGGTCTTGTGCCCGCCCGCCTTGCGCCGCTCCAATGATAAGGGCACCCGCAAGGGGTGCCCCTACAAATAACGTTATTCAACGAGACCAACAATGGAAAACACAACCGCCAAACTCCCCCGCTCCTTCGGACGCCTTAACGCGACCCAGTTTTTGGGGGCGATGAACGACAACATCCTCAAGCTGCTGATCATCTTCTGCCTGATCGGCGTCAAGGGGGCCGACCAGGCCGGCGTGGTCACCGCCACCGTCGGGGCGGCCTTCGTGCTGCCGTTCCTGCTCTTCTCGGCCCCGGCCGGCTGCCTGGCGGACCGGCTGCGCAAATCGCGCGTTATCTTCGCGGTCAAGGCGGTCGAGGTGCTGGTGACCGCGCTGGCAATAGCCGCCTTCGCCCTGGGGTGGCATGACGGCCTGTACCTGGTGATCTTCATGATGGCCAGCCACAGTGCTTTCTTCGCTCCGGCCAAATACGGCGTGATCCCGGAACTGGCCGGCCGCGAGCAGCTCTCCGGCGCCAACGGGCTGGTGGAGTCCTTCACCTACCTGGCGATCATCCTCGGCACCGTGCTGGCCTCTGCGCTGACCCAGGCCGTGGCCGGCCGTTACTGGATTGCGGCCCTGTTCTGCCTGGTGGTGGCGCTGGCCGGTCTCTGGAGCGCAGCCGGCATCAACACAACCACGAGCGCCGATCCGACACGCAGGATCGCACTGTTCCCGTCCGAGATCCTGCGCACCGTGATGTCGATCCGCCACGACCGGCAACTGATGCTGGCAATGATCGGCCAGGCCTATTTCATGTTCGTGGGCGCCTATGCCCAGCTCAACCTGATCGCCTACGGCATGCAGGAGATGGGACTGGCCGAGGCCAACAGCGGCTACCTGTTTCTGGCGGCGGCGCTGGGGATCGGCGGCGGTTCGCTGCTGGCCGCCAAACTGTCCGGGCGCGACGTGGAGTTCGGCATCGTGCCGATCGGCGCGCTCGGGCTGACCGTAGCGCCGATCCTGCTGCACGCGGTACCCCCGACGCTGTTCTCCTGCCTGGCGATCCTGGTGCTGCTGGGCGTTTCGGCCGGACTGTTCAGCCTGCCGCTGCAGACCTTCATCCAGTTCCGGGCCGATCCGGCCAGACGGGGCGAAGTGCTGGCCGCCTCCAGTTTCATCAACTGGGTGGCGATACTGGGCGCTTCGGCGCTGACCTGGCTGTTCAGCGGCCCGATGGGTCTCAGGGCCGCCCAGGGATTCAGCACCGTCGGCGTCATCACGCTGGTATTCACGCTGGTATCCTTTTGGGTGCTGCCCGATTTCCTGCTGCGCTTCATCGCGCTGGCCGCCATGCGCATCTTTTACCGCCTGCGCATCATCGGCGGCGAGAACCTGCCGCTGGAGGGGCCGGCGCTGCTGATCCCCAACCACGTCACCTGGCTGGACGCGCTGCTGCTGACCGCCACCAACCAGCGCCGCATCCGCTTCGTGATGGAGCGGCGCATCTACAACACGCCGGTCCTGCGCGGCCTGTTCCGGCTGATGGGGGTGATCCCGGTCTCCTCCGAAGACGGCAAAAAGGGGCTACTGGAATTCATGCGCCAGGCCCGGGCGGCGCTGGACGATGGCTACCTGGTCTGCATCTTCGCCGAGGGGCAGCTGACCCGCAACGGCATGCTGCGCGAGTTCCGGGGCGGTTTCGAGCGCATCGTCAGGGGCAGCGACTACCCGATCATACCGGTCTACATCGGCGGAGCCTGGGGTAGCGTCCTCTCCTACGCCCATGGCCGACTGCTGTCGCGCCTGCCGGCCTTTTCCCCCTACCCGATGACGATCCTGTTCGGCAGACCGATGCCCCCGACCAGCAGCGCCATGGAGGTGCGTCAAAAGGTGGCCGAACTTTCCTGCGATTACTTCGATTCACGCAAGCCAAGGCGACGGCCGCTGGAACAGTACCTGATCCAGTCCGCCCGCCAGAACTGGAAGCGCCGGGCAATTGCCGACAGTTCCGGGAAAGCGCTCTCCTACGGACGCACGCTGGCCGGGGCCGTGGCCTTGGCCGGGAAGCTGGAGAAGATACTTGCCAAGAACCCCCTCCCGTCAAGGGAGGGGGGGGAGCATGTCGGCATCCTCCTGCCCCCCTCGGTCGGCGGAGTGCTGGCCAACCTGGCGCTGATGCTGCTGGGACGGATACCGGTCAACCTGAACTACACCGCCGCCGAAGGGTCGCTGCGCTCGGCGGTAGAGCAGTGCGGCATCACCACCATCGTCACCTCGCGGGCCTTCCTGGAAAAGTTCCCCTCGCTGCCCAAGCTGGAGGGGATGCTGCTGCTGGAGGAGATCCTGCCCGGCATCAGCGGAACGGACAAACTGCTGGCGCTGCTGAAGGCCCGGCTCTGGCCGGTGCGCCTGCTCTGCAATCGTGACAATTTCACCGCCGACAGCACCGCCACGGTGATCTTCTCCTCGGGCAGCACCGGCGAGCCGAAGGGGGTCATGCTCAGCCACCACAACATCATGTCCAACATCGAGGCGCTGCGCATGGTCTTCCGGGTCAGCGCCGCCGACAACGTCTGCTCGGCGCTGCCGTTCTTCCACTCGCTGGGCTTCACCGCCACGCTCTGGTTTCCGCTGGCGTCCGGCTTCTCGGCCGCCTATCACCCCAACCCGATGGACGGCGAGAAGATCGCCCAGATGGTGCGCGAGCACAAATCCACACTGCTGCTGGCCACGCCGACTTTCCTGCTGGCCTACCTGCGGCGCGCCAAACGGGAGGATTTCGCCAGCCTGCGGCTGGTGATCACCGGCGCCGAAAAGCTGAAGAACAAGGTGGCCGACTCGTTCGAGGAGCGCTTCGGCGTGCGGCCGATGGAGGGGTACGGCGCCACCGAACTGGCCCCGGTGATCACGCTGTCGCTGCCGGACGTGGAGGTGGGGGGCGTGCGCCAGCACGGCTCCAAGCAGGGCAGCGTCGGCCACCCCATTCCGGGCGTCGTGATCCGCGTGGTCGATCCCGAGAGCGGCGCGGAGCTGGAGGCGGGCCAGGCCGGGCTGATGCTGGTCAAGGGGCCCAACGTGATGCTCGGCTACCTGGGGCGGCCGGACAAGACCGCCGAGGCGATCAGGGACGGCTGGTACGTGACCGGCGACATCGGCGTGATGGACGAGGACGGCTTCATCCGCATCACCGACCGCCTGTCGCGCTTCAGCAAGATCGGCGGTGAGATGGTGCCGCACGGCGTGGTCGAGGACGAACTGCATAACCGCCTGGGGCAGACCGGGGTGGTGGCGGTGACGGCGGTGCCGGACGAGAAGAAGGGGGAGCGGCTGGTGGTGCTCTACACCCGAGAGGCGGCCGACGCCGAGACCCTGCGTCGGCACATGGCCGAAAGCAGCCTGCCCAACCTGTGGAAACCGGGGCGCGACTCTTACCTGGAGGTGGATAATCTGCCGATCCTGGGAACCGGCAAGCTGGACCTGAAGGGGATCAGGGAGATCGCTCTGGCGGCGCTGGCGGATGACAATTTCCGGGTTGCAGGCGGCATTTCGGGTTGACCATTGTCGAAAGTCGTGTATTTAATCAGCTGGTGATATATTTGAACCCGGCAATACTCTTAACTTACGAAAAAGGAGTTGTCGTGAAAATTCCGTTAATCGTTCCAGCCGCCAGGGCCGCCTGCCTTGCTGCTGCCCTGCTGATGCTGGCCCCACTCGTGGCCCGGGCCGATTTTTTCAAGTACAAAGATGACAGCGGCGCGTTGATTATCACCAACCGCTTCGAGGACATCCCCAAAAAATACCACAAGCGTGTCAAGGTAACCTGGGACAAGGATCTGGAGGCCAAGGACCCGCTGGCCAGGCG
>JAURXC010000074.1 GCA_030654645.1 Deltaproteobacteria bacterium
AACTCGGGCGGTCAGATATACATCTCTGGTATTCGCATTCGATGACACGGAGACTAAAATCCAGGACGCGCGTTTCAAAGTACCAGCACAAATGCAGCTTGAATGTCCAACTTAGCGCAGCACCGGTCGGCAAAAATCCGCCGCCGGTGTGCTCACGACCGTTGAACCAAATATAAATGCCAAATATGTGCTATCAAAATATGATTGCAAATGCTGTCGTTTCATGATTATAGTCTCCATATGAACAAATCCCATCGAAAAACATTGATTGATATTTTCTCGCAGCCAGTTCCAGGCACATTGGAGTGGCGCCGAATCGAATCTTTGTTTATATCGCTGGGCGCTGAGACTATTGAAGGAGCCGGCTCAAGAGTTCGTTTTGTTTTGAACGGTATAATTGCTACATTTCATAGACCACACCCGGCAAAAGAAGCTAAACCCTATCAAGTCAGAGATGCCAGGACATTCCTGGAAAACGCGGGAGTTAAACCATGAGCACAATGATTTACAAAGGATACGCGGCAAAAATTGAATACAGCGATGAAGACGTATGTTTTATCGGTCACATTGCAGGAATTAAAGACGTCGTAGGATTTCACGCCGATTCCGTAAAAGAACTACGAGCAGCATTTATTGAGGCTGTAGACGACTACCTGGCAACATGCGAAAAGTTAGGAAGAGCGCCACAAAAACCATATTCAGGAAAACTGATGTTACGAGTCCCCCCTGAAGTTCATGCTCACGCTGCAATGATGGCTGAGGCTCATGGAAAGAGCCTGAACCAGTGGGCTGCAGACGTTCTTATGTATGCTAACTGAAATACCAGGCATATGAAGTGGATCTTCAATCACGGTTCTTTGACAGATAGCAACCCTTGTTCCTTCAGACATTGGTTGGTCAAACCAGAGCGCACATGAGCGATGGACCGATTCGTATTTATGCAGGCTGCAGATGGTTGCAAAGCTGACAAGGATATAGTAGATAAAGGGGTGCTCTTTTGGGACACCCCTTTTTGATTGGATATCCATGAAATTTCAGCCGATAAAACCGAAAAAAGTTTCCAGCCAGATCGCCGACCAGATCCGTTCCTCGATTCTGGCCGGTGAATTTTCGCCCGGTGACAAACTGCCACCGGAGCGCGAACTGGCGGAGATGTTCGGCGTATCGCGCCCATCGGTGCGCGAAGCGCTGAATTTACTGGCTTCCTCCGGACTGGTGATGTCTTACCAGGGGGGCGGTACGGTTGTGATGTCGCTGGTGGAAATCACGGCAGCAAACCCGCTCAGCGAGTTGATCCGTGTCCAGCAGGACCGGGCGCTGGATGTGATCGAGGTGCGTAAATGCATGGAATCGTGGACCGCCTACTATGCGGCCCAGCGGGCGTTGCCGGAAGACATCAGACGCATGGAAGAGATCATAGCCGCCATGGAGCGCAACCTGAACGGGCTGCAACCGTCCGAGGACCTGGATGCCAATCTGCATATCGTGATCGCCAGGGCAACCCATAACATCGTCTGGCTGCACCTGATGCAGAGCCTGTTCGACGCGATGAAAGAGTTTCAACAGGGGGTCTGGCGCGCTGTCTATCTGACCAGCGAGGATCACCACCTGCTGTACCGGCATCACCTGGGCATCTTCGAGGCGATCCGCGACAAAAAGGCCGAAGCGGCGCGCGAGGCGATGATGGAGCACCTGACCTTCGCCGAGCAGCGCAGCACCGCCTACGTTTCTAAAAATCTTTCCTGAATTCAAGCCTAAAGTTTAAGGAGAAGTGATGCAGATCGTTCCAACCACGATTCCGGATGTGCTTGTTATCGAACCCAGGGTTTTCGGCGATGAGCGCGGTTTCTTTTTTGAAAGCTTCAACCAGCTTACCTGGCAAAAGCTGACCGGACTGGACTCACAGTTCGTGCAGCACAACCACTCCCGCTCCGCCGGCGGCGTATTGCGCGGCTTGCATTACCAGATTCGCCAGCCCCAGGGCAAACTGGTGCGGGTCGTGGCCGGCGAGGTTTTCGATGTGGCCGTGGATATCCGCAAAAGTTCCCCCACCTTCGGCCAATGGTTCGGAGCGCTGCTTTCGGCGGAGAACAAGCGCCAGATGTGGGTGCCGGCCGGTTTTGCCCACGGCTTCTGCGTCACCTCCGAGGTCGCCGAATTTCTTTACCTGACCACCGACTACTGGGCGCCGGAGTATGAGCGCTGTATCGCCTGGAATGATCCGGACCTGAACATCGCCTGGCCTCTCACATCCGCCCCGAATGTATCGGCCAAGGATCGTGAAGGATCAGCATTCAAGGATGCCGACCTGTTCCCATGATCCGCTCCAACTCCCGCTGGCTGTTTCTGCTCTGCTGTTGCCAGCTGTTCATCATGCTGGTCTTCATCAACTATTCCGCGATACTCCCCATTCTGCGCCAGGAATGGGGCATGAACAACACCCAGGCCGGCATGATCTTTTCGGTCTACCAGATCGGCTACATCGCTTCCGGCGTACTCCTGAGCACCCTCACCGACCGCATCAACACCAAGCACATCTTCATCACGGCCGCCTTCTGTTCCGCCGCTGGAAACCTGCTGTTCGCGCTGTACGCCAATGATTTCACCAGCGGCATGCTGTTCCGGGCATTGACCGGAATCGGCATGGGCGGCACCTACATGCCCGGCCTGAAACTGGTGGCAGAGCGATTCGACCCGGTCCGCCGCGGCCGGGCGATCGGAATTTACGTGGGTTCCCTGGTCCTGGGAGGATCCCTCTCCCTGGCCGTAACCGGCTGGCTGACCGGACTGTACGGCTGGAGATTCGCCTTCATGGCCTGTTCGGCCGGTGTGGCTGTTGGCGCCCTGCTCTCGTTTCCGCTGTTCAGCGGATACCGTCCTTCGCCTCGCAACCACAGCGAGGCCGGCTATTCCGGGGAAGTCATTCGCAATCGCCCGGCCCTGCTGATGATTCTGGGGTACGCCGCCCATATGTGGGAGATGTACGGCATGCGCAGCTGGCTGGCGCCGTTCTTCTCGGCGGCCCTGATCGGCTGGGGCATGGAAGCGGCCGCCGCAACCGGATTAGCGTCAACCATTGCCGCGCTGCTGATCGGTGTCGGCGCGTTTTCGACCGCGATCACCGGCACCCTTTCGGACCGCTTCGGCCGCACCGCCACCATCACGCTGGTGATGTTCTCAAGCGCGGCGCTTTCATTCACTTTCGGCTGGCTGATAAACACCAACCTCTGGCTGACACTCTTGATCGGAACCGCCTACGGCTACCTGATCGTGGCTGAATCGCCGGTATTTTCAACCGGCCTGACCGAGCTGGTGGCGCCGGGTTACCTGGGCGCGGCGATGGGGATGCAATCGCTGATCGGTTATTCCATGGGCATGATTTCGCCAACCGTTTTCGGCTGGGCTCTGGACACTTTTCGCGGCTGGCAGCCGTTTCCGGGTATCAACGGCGAATGGGGCATTGCCTTTGCCACGGTCGGGATCGGAGGACTGGCCGGACCGCTGTTCATGTGGATGCTGCGAAGATCGCCGGAGAGCGTAAAAATGGCGGGCGGCAACCGTTAAAGGCAATAACAAAGCACATAATCTAAAACGGCATTTAACCGCCGAGAAAAACGGATGCACGCCGATAAAACCAGGAATAATAAAAAAAGTTAATCACCTTATGGGGTTAACCAGTATTTTGTCCAAGTTTTTGATTTCTCGCTTAGAAGCGCCTACTTCTGGCGGCGTGTATCGGCGTTCATCGGCGGTTAACTGTTTTTTAGTTAATAGCTTGATTTTTTAATGTATTCCGTTAATATCGCAATATTCTGGCTGAACTGGAGGAAAACATGTCAAAGGTTCTGATCCCGCTGGCGGACGGTTTTGAAGAAATCGAAGCGTTGGCGGTTGTGGACATATTGAGGAGGGCCGAGATAGAGGTTGTCCTGGCCGGACTCCATGAAGGAGCGGTCAGGAGCGCGCGCAATATCAACATCATCCCCGATGCCACGCTGGATTCTATCAACTCGGCCGCGTTCGACATGATCATCCTGCCCGGCGGTCAGCCCGGCACGGACAACCTCAACTCG
>JAURXC010000078.1 GCA_030654645.1 Deltaproteobacteria bacterium
CCCTGGATCCGCTGGTGCGCAAGATGCTGAAGGAGATGCCGGATAATCGCCTGCTGGAACAGCTCTCCCGCTGCGCGGTTGATTATCACTGCTTCGCCGCAAAGAACCTGTTTTACCGCCGCTGGGAGGCACCGTTGCCGACTTCGCCGGTCTGTAATTCGGCTTGCTTGGGATGTATCTCACTGCAGGAGTCGGAATGTTGCCCCTCCAATCATGAGCGGATCAGCTTTGTTCCTACCCCTGAAGAGTTATGTGAAATAGCGGTGCCGCATCTGGAACAGGCCGAACAGGCCATTGTTTCCTACGGCCAGGGGTGCGAAGGGGATCCGATTCTGCAGGCCGACACGATTGCCGAGGCCACCCGCCGCATGAAAATGGCCACCTCGCGTGGCACGGTCAACTTCAACTCGAACGGTTCCATTCCGGACAGAATCCGGTTGTTATGCGACGCCGGAATGGACTCGTTCCGCTTTTCGATGAATTCGGTTCGCGAAGATATTTACAACCGCTATTACCGTCCCAAAGGTTACTGTTTCGCCGACGTTTTGCGATCGGTGAATCTTGCCAAACAGGCTGGGCGCTTCACGATGATCAACTACCTGGTGTCGCCGGGTGTCAGCGATGCTCCTCAAGAGGTTGAGGAATTACTGCGGTTTGTGGGTGAGACCGGCATCGACATGATCCAGATGCGCAACCTGTCGATAGACCCGGAGTATTATAATCGCGAGATGGGGGTGACAGGCAAGGGGATCGGCATGTATCGCCTGCTGGAGCGGTTGAAGAAAGAGTATCCGCGCCTGCAGTTTGGCTACTACAACCGCACCAGGGAGAACTTCCATCCGCCCGGTTTTGAACTTGGATGGCCTGTCAGGTAAGTCTTTGCCGGGTATGCAATTATTTGTTCGCTGATGACTATGGCAGTATTGTTACATCGTTGACCTGCAGGCTCCCGCTCTGCAGCAGGAGTTGTCCCTTCACCTGCACGGTCTTGACCGTCGAGTTGCCCCCCTTGACCGTCAGGCTTCCCTTCAGCGAAGTCGGCTGATCGCCGTTGCTCTGGAAGCTTATGTTCCATCCTCCGCTCAGGGTTATGCCCTTATCCAGAATGAAATCTCCGTCCAGCCATGTATCCAGCATCCGGATTTCAGCGCCAGTCAGGGCGGCTGAAATGGCCGTGGCCAGGTTTGTATAGAAGGTGTCGGTTGCGATGTTCCTAGCCACAATCGGTTGCAGGTAGATGAATTCGTCGGCCGGGCTGACTGGGCTGGTCCCGGCCGGCGTTGTGACGGTAACATCGACGATCATACCGGCAATGCCGGCTGGCGAAGTAGCGCTGGCCAGGGTGGGGGAGTGAACGGTAAAGCCGGTGGCCCCGCCGGTTCCGAACTTTACGGCAGTGGCGCCGGTAAAGTTCGTGCCGGTTATCATTACCGCGGTTCCGCCGGTGGTCGGGCCGCTGGACGGGGAAACAGCGCTGACGGTCGGGGGGAGGACCGTGTAATCCTGGCCGGTCATGTCCGTGGTTACATTTGTATAGCTCCTGACGTCGGGCGAAAAAAGAATACCCGTTTTAACTGCCGACGCCGTGCCGCTCCAGCCGCTTTGCACCTGGAAGGAGTAGGCGCCGGTAACGGCGTCGGACATGGTCGAACCGCCGGTGTAGGTTACCGTTCCACCTGCGCCGGCCGCTCCCAGCGTTCCGGAAATGCTGTGGTAGGTCGTGAAGGTGAGGCGCCCTTCGACGGCCGGACCGACAGTGCCCTTGAAGCCGATATAGTCGATGACCGCATCCCGCACATACTGCTGCCTGTCATGCACGATCTGCCCGAGCGGCCAGAGGGTTGTGCCGGCATCGTTAAAATTGCAGGAACCGGCGGCCAGATAGTTGATGGTCGAGATATTGTAAAACCTGGAGGCATCCTCGAAGTCTACGGGCGTTCCGTTGATGCTCAAAGATACCACGTTGTGGCCATTCGGCAGAGCGGGGTAGCGGTCATCATAGACGATCCTGCCGGCAGCGTCCGTATCGAGCATGCAAGTGGTGTAGTAGGAATAGCCGCCGTAGCCAGCCACATACTTGTAGTAATAGTAGTTGCGGTAACTTCGCTCAAGGATGGACTTGATCTGTGGGCCGTTCATGCTGATGACCACCAGCGAGTTCTCATAGGGCATGGCAGAGTACAAATCCGATATTTTCAGGGTGACGGGACTGGCAGGGGTTGCGTCGGATGCAATCACCTTGTTGGTCATGGCTCCGGAGAGGTGCAGGTCAACCGGGATGCCCTGCAGGAACTTCAACTCGTAGACGGCTGCATCGGCCTGCAGGTTCGCGCCACCGGTTTCCTGGGTGAAGCCCTGAAGGGAGTCGATGGGAGCGGTGGTGGCGCCGACGACCTTGTTGTTGTAGTTAGTAAGCACGGTCACAAAAGGATCGATAATTGCCTTGACCGCTGCATCTTCAGGCGTGCTTGAGGATACGGTCAGATAACGTCCGGTCTGGCTGACGACATCATAGCCGCTGCTGCCAACTCTGGCGCGCAGCCCCAGAACCACTTCTCCCAGGGTGTTGTTGTAGCGGTAAGCCTGCGTGGTGATGACCGGTTTTCCGTCCGGGTCGCTGATGATGGCCGGCAGGTACTTGTACGGGGCCAAAGCGTACACCGGGTTGGTGTGGCTGTGACCGCCGATGATGGCATCCAGGCCGGTAACTGCGCCGGCCAGGTTGGTGTCCACCAGCGTGTCTACTTCCTCGCTGGCAGGGTTTTCAGTGAAACCGATATGGGTCAGCGCGATGACAACGTCGTTTGTAGGACGCAGTGCATTGGAAAGTTCCTGGGCCCGGGTAAGCGGGTTACTGAAGGTCAGGCCGGGGATGTTGCTGGGAAGTTCATAACTGGGGATGCGGTGGTTGCCGATACCAAGTATGGCAACCGTGATGTTTTCCGGACCTACGGTCTTTGTCACTGATGGCTGAATACCTGATGGGCTTGTCGCAGCCAGTCCATAGGCGCCGTTATCGATGACATTTGCCTGCAGAAGCGGGAAGGTGGCATGGCCGAGCACGCTCCTGAAGATCTCCCTGCCGAAATTGAACTCATGGTTGCCCAGCGTCATGGCATCGTAGCCCATGCTGTTGAATGCCTTGATCAGCGGGTTGAATCGCAACTCCGGTTCCAGTGCCGTGCCGTCGGAAGCAAAACCGTTCGGTGCGGTTCGGAAGTGGTACATCATCTGGTCACCCTGGATGTTGTCGCCGGCGCTGAGCAGCAGCGTACGAGCGGGGTTGTGCAGCCGTTCCTGCCTGATCAGGGTTGCGAGCTGGGTGTAGCCGACGTTGGTTCCCTTGGCCAGGTTGCCGTGGGAGTCGTTGTGGTGCAGGATTGTCAGCGGGACGATGCTACCGCCGGCGTTTGTGCCGTTCCGGACGATCCGGCCGTCAAGCAGCCCGTCACCGCCGGGACCCTTGTATGCGCTGTCTGTTGTACCGTAATTGGCGGCAACATAGGCATTGACGGCATTGAGCATGTCACCCCAGTATGTAATATTTGTCATGTACTTGAAAGGAGTGAACCCGTCCTGACCGGCCGGGGCCAGGAACTCGTTGGTGCCGACCCGGTAGTTTTTTTTCAGATCCAGTTTTTCCCAGGCATGGGTGGCTTTATTGTAGACCGTGACATCGAAAGCGCCCCAGGCGTAGGGCTGCAGGCCGGGGTTGGTATCCGTGTAGGAGTAAAACGAGTAGCGAATACCGGCTGGCTGGATGGCGCCCTTGAACAGGGTGGCGGACTGGTGCAGCAACTCCAGAATCTGGCTTCCGGTCATCTGGCCGACGACGGTGGCGTTTCCGAAGGGAAGGACCGTAAACATGTTGCCGAAGGTGAGTAGCGCCGGGTCATGAATTGTGCTGCTAACACAACCGGTATTTGTCCACAAGCCACCGACATAACACCAGTCGGTGCGGATACCTCCGGCGTTGTTGAAAAACATGTCAACGTCGTTAGCAGGCTCGGCATCACTGTTCAGGTAGTTGTAGATGGCATCATCTATGAAGGTGCCCATCATGTTGTCGCCGTTGTAATCCCGAGCCAGGTCAACGGCTGAATAACCGATGGGCTGGTTGACCAGGGCCAGGTAAGTGGGATCGGTGGCATAGCTTGTGACGAGCGCGTCAATGGT
>JAURXC010000082.1 GCA_030654645.1 Deltaproteobacteria bacterium
ACTGGTACGCCGGGCTCGCAAACGTGAATTCGAGCTTTTTCTCTGTCATGTGATTACCCGCGAATTTTCCACCAAGCTGAAAGTCAAGTTTGGCTGTACAGCCAAAGAAGTTGAACAGGCATGCTCGCTGATTTCAGAAGCGGCTACCGCAGTTTTTAACAAAGGAGTCCTCCTCAAGCCGGTATGTCGCGATCAAGATGATGATCCGATATTAGCCTGTGTCGAAACAACTTCCGCCGAGTACCTGGTCACCGGAGACAAGGATCTATTGGTACTGAAGCAACATGGAGAATGCAAGATCCTGTCCCCCAGAGATTTCGAGCTGATGTTTGATTAAATGCCGGTTTATGATGGAGATGCTGCTTGGAAAGACAATTACAACAACGGATAGAGAACTATTTTGGCAGGTTTGGCGAATAAATGAAGCGGCCGGAGGCCGTCACATCCTACTCATACATCAGCCGCATGCCACCCAGGGCGCTCTTCAATGTCCCTTCGAACTTTTCCTCAACCCCGCCACTGAGCATGTCCAGATAGTTGACTTTTTTCTTCGGCGGCTGAATCACTTCCGGCTCTCCCTTGATCCCGGCCTGCTTTCCGGCCTCCTCGATCGCGTCCTGCAAGGTGCCCAAGCGGTCAACCAGTTTTACTCCCTTGGCCTGTTCGCCGGAGAGTATCCGGCCGTCGGCGATTTTCCTGACATCCTCGATCGGCAGCTTGCGCCCTTCCGCCACAGCCCTGATAAACTGTTCGTGGGTATTATCGATCACGGACTGCAACATGGCCCGGTCTTCGGGCGAGAACTTTCTCAACGGCGACCCGGAGTCCTTGTATTTCCCGGTTTTGAGCGTATGGGACTTGATGCCGATCTTGTCCATCAGCGCCTCAATGTTCGACAACTTGAGAATGACACCGATACTGGCGGTAATCGTGCCGGGGTTGGCGTAGATCATGGTCGCCGGCGCAGAGATGTAGTAGCCGCCCGAAGCCGCCAGACTTCCCATCGAGACGATGATTTTCTTTTTGGCGGCAAACTTTTTAACCTCTTCGTAGATTTCCTGCGAGGGGGCCACAATGCCGCCAGGGGAATCAACCCTGAGCACTACCGCCTTGATGCCATCCTGCTTGAGAAAATGTCTCAACTGGCGAATGGTTTCCTTGGAATCCAGGATCATCCCTTTTACTTCAACCAGTCCGATGCCGTTTTTGGATACTAATGTGGTATCGGCGCCGTCCAGCAACGACTTGGCGATTTTGACCGAAACAGTGAACAGCACGGCCACGGAAAATGCAATTGCCAGAATAATGATAAAGATTTTTTTTGACATATTCGGATACCTTTTGTTTATTTTGGCTTTAATGAAAGCGACTGTTCTGCTAGAGTGTTTGACATGAAAGTCTTGGTAATATCAGATACACACGGCAATACGCCGCTCGCATTCAAGGCCCACACGCTGTCGGAACCGGTCGATGTAGTATTGCATCTCGGTGACGGAAGCGATGATGCCAACCTGATGCTCGAAGTGCTGGAGATACCGGTAATCAATGTTGCCGGAAACTGCGATATCGGCTCAAACGCTCCGCGAGAGCTTTTATGGGAATGTGAAGGAAAAAGGATTTTGTTGTCGCACGGAGATGTTTACGGGGTAAAAAGCGGGCTGAGCAAACTTGAGCAGCGGGCCAGGGCGGTCGGAGCCGATGCCATTCTGTTCGGGCACAGCCACAGGGCGATCAACGAATTCCGTGCCGGGCTTCTGATGCTGAACCCCGGCACGCTGACACATGCAGCCCATAATCGCACATTTGCCGTAATGGAGGTTTCCACGGACGGCATCACCGCCAGACTGTACGATATCGATTAAACCTCGCCCCCCCTGTTTGACGCCTCGTATCCCTTGTGAACAGCCTTCTCCAGCCTGCGACGCCTCGGCCAGGTAATCAGAAAATCCACCGGTCCGGAAAACACATACAGCAGCATGATCGAAAATATCATCACCACCGGCTCGGCAACCACCACTATCAGCAGCACAACCGCCAAAAGCAGAAAGCCGAAGGGCTGACGTTTGATCAGCGCCGGGTCTTTGAATGAATAATAGCGGAAGTTGGAGACCATCAGGAACGCCAGCAGGTAGATCAAAGCGACGATTGCCAGGCGTTTGAAAGAACTGGGCCAGCCGAAATGGTGGAAGAGCAGTACCGTGGAAGCGACCATGCAGGCTGCGGCCGGTGTGGGGAGTCCGACAAATCGTTTGCTTTCGACGGTATCGACCTGCACGTTGAAACGGGCCAAGCGCAACGCGCAACAGGCAAGAAACAGGAATGCCGCCAACCAGCCCAGCCGGCCGAACGGTTTCAGTGCCCAGGCATACATCATCAGGGCCGGCGTCACGCCGAACGCGACAACATCGGCCAGAGAATCATACTCGACACCGAACTTGCTGGTGGTGCCGGTCATGCGGGCAACCTTGCCGTCAAGACCGTCAAAAATGGCCGAGACGAAGATGAACAGAGCCGCGATTCTGAAATCCTCGGTTCCGCCGTTGAGTGTCTTGACCATGCTGTAGAATCCGGCAAACAGGCTGGCGGTAGTAAACAGGTTGGGCAGAATGTAAATTCCGCGTTTGATGCTGTCTTTTTTTGTAATGCTCTCTTCCTGAATTTCAAGGCTCATGCGACGGAATCCTCACTTAACCGATTCTACCCAGAACAGTCTCTCCGGCCACGGTTTTATCGCCGATCCTGACCAGTGGCATGACATCCGGCGGCAGATATACATCCACGCGCGAACCGAAACGTATCAGACCATAGCGTTCGCCTCTTTTCAGAAAATCACCAATCTGCGGATAGCAGATAATACGGCGCGCAATCAGGCCGGCGATCTGTACGAATGCGATTTTAACTCCGCCGGGAGTTTCCAGAACAATACCGTTGCGTTCATTCTCACAGGATGCCCGCCCGTCTCGGGCGTCGAAGAACTTGCCGCGGCTGTAGGAGACATCAAGCACTTTGCCGTCCAAGGGCACTCTGTTGACATGCACGTTGAACACGGACATGAAGATGCTGATTTTGAGTGACTCGGCACCCAAAGGATTTTCGGATACAAGCTCGCAGACAATTACGGTTCCGTCCGCCGGAGCAACAACGTCTTTGGGGTCGGCGGAAGGGCTTCTTTCCGGATTGCGGAAAAAGTACAACACGAAGAGCATCAAGAGGAAAGCTATTGCGGCGGGAACTGCCAGTACCAGTGACGCCAGTTTCCATGACGAAAGCACGAGTATGAAAGTCAATCCGACCGAGAAAAGGATGAAAGGGTAGCCTTCCCTGGCAAAAGGTGATGAATTGTCCATGATCTGCCTAACCCCGATAAATGGGATAACGTGTATTTATTTACAGTATGCCACAAGCGCAGACACCCCTCTCCCGCAAGGGTAAAGGGGTGTCGTTAATCGCGGTGACTATCCGTCAGTTCTTGGTCTTGTCAACAATTTTTTGAATCCATGGCATCATGCTGCGCAGACGCTCGCCGACCTGTTCGATCGGGTGGGCGGCGTTGAGACGACGGCGTGCTGTCATTTCCGGATAGTTAGACATGCCTTCGAGAATGAACTGCTTGGCATACTGACCGTTCTGGATATTGTCAAGACACTCTTTCATCGCCGCACGGCTCTGGTCATTGATCACCCGTGGTCCGGTGACATATTCGCCGTATTCGGCATTGTTGGAGATGGAATAGTTCATATTGGCGATGCCGCCCTCATACATCAGGTCCACGATCAGCTTGAGCTCATGCAGGCACTCGAAATAGGCCATTTCCGGGGCATAACCGGCTTCCACCAGGGTTTCGAAACCGGCCTTGACCAGTTCCACCGCGCCGCCGCAGAGCACGGCCTGCTCGCCGAACAGGTCGGTCTCGGTTTCGTCCTTGAAGGTGGTCTCGATGATGCCGGTACGGCCGCCGCCGATGGCGCTGGCGTAGGAGAGAGCCAGTTCGCGGGCGCTGCCCGACGCATTCTGGAAAATCGCGATCAGGTCTGGAATTCCGCCGCCTCTCACAAATTCGGAGCGAACCGTGTGACCCGGCGCCTTGGGAGCGATCATGATCACGTCCAGGTCTGCGCGTGGCACGACCTGATTGTAATGAATGGCAAAACCATGGGCAAATGCCAGAGCCGCCCCATTTTTGAGCTTCGGTGCGATCTCGTCGCGATAGAGGACCGACTGGAACTCATCCGGAGTCAGGATCATAACCAGATCAGCTTCGGCAACAGCTTCGGCAACACTCGCCACCTTGAGGCCGGCATTGGTTGCCTTGACAGCCGAGGCCGACCCTGCACGCAGGGCCACGGTTACATCAACGCCCGAATCCTTGAGGTTGCAGGCATGGGCATGGCCCTGTGAGCCGTACCCTACTATGGTAACTTTTTTCGATTTGATCAACGCGAGATCACAATCACGATCGTAATAAACGTTCATGCTGGTACATCCTCCACATAAATTTATCCGGCAAACCGGTCTGACGTTTAGTAAGTCAGAAATTATTTTTAGAAAATAATTTCGTTGACGCACTTATCCAGACAATCTGGATAAGAAAAGGAACGAGACAGATACTACATTCGACCGCGACTGTCAACGCAAATAGCTGTTTCAACCACGGTCAGGGGGCATTCCGAACAGATGAACCAATAAGAAAAGCCGCCTGTTTCGTGGCGGCTTTTCATTACTTTTGAAACCGGGAATAAATCCGCCTAACCCTTCCACCCTTTTGCTCCGCGGCCGATGGTGACCGATCCGGTACGGACCAGTTCCTTCAACCCCAAGGGGCGCAAAAGATCGAGAATAGCGTCGATCTTGAGCGGGTTGCCTGTGGCCTCAATCGTATAGGATTTGGGGGTAACATCGATAATCTTGGCGCGGAAGATATCGACGATGCGCAGCACCTCGGCGCGGCTTTCGTCTTCGGCCGTAACCTTGATCAACGCCATTTCGCGTTCTATGCCGCTGCCATCGGTGAAGTCGATCACCTTGAGGACATCAATCAGCTTGTTGAGCTGCTTGTTGATCTGCTCCAGAACCTTGTCGTCACCACGGGTGACGATGGTCATCCGCGACAGGCCTTCTTCGTTGGTGGGCGCCACCGAAAGCGAATCGATATTAAAACCGCGCCCGGAAAACAGGCTCGCCACCCG
>JAURXC010000085.1 GCA_030654645.1 Deltaproteobacteria bacterium
CAAGGACGGCTACGATCTGAAACTGACCCGCGCCGTGGTCGATGCGGTCTCGATTCCGGTCATAGCCTCCGGAGGCGTCGGCAATCTGGAACACCTCTACCAAGGCTTCACCACCGCCGGCGCCAGCGCCTGCCTGGCCGCTTCCATCTTTCATTATCGGGAATACACTATCGGACAGGCGAAAGACTATCTGCACGAAAAAGGGGTCGCGGTCAGACGATGAATAACAACGACGACATTTTACAGGCAGTTTATCGGGTAATCATCGATCGCAAAAACCAACCCGCCGAGAATTCCTATACCGCATCCCTGATGCATAAGGGCATTGACAAGATTCTCAAGAAGGTCGGTGAAGAGGCTACCGAAGTCATCATAGCCTCCAAAGGCGGCAAACGGGATGAAATCGTTTACGAGACAGCTGACCTGGTTTTTCACCTGCTGGTGATGCTGGGGTTTCACAACATCCCTGTCGAAGACGTTTACGCCGAGCTGCGGCGTCGTTTTGGGACATCTGGCATTGAAGAGAAGGCTTCGCGCCATTAATCAAGTAAACGGTGGCACATGTATTTGTTTATTGACAATACCGTGAAGTGTGCTATTGTTGCTAACTCACACATTTATTCACTATTACAGTGAAGCATTTGCAATTTGTTACAGGCGGGGGGTGATTTGACATGCCGGGAGTAAAAATAAAGGAAAGCGAGCCGTTTGAGCTGGCACTGAAGAAGTTCAAAAAACAGTGCGAGAAAGCTGGTATCCTCTCTGAAGTACGTAAACGCGAGCACTTTGAGAAACCAAGCATCAAACGCAAGAAGAAAGCCATCGCCGCACGCAAGCGCGCCCTCAAGAAACAACGCAAAATGATGGACTAGCAGGTAATTACCCCGATAACGGGTTTAGGAACAATTTGATGACGTTGAAAGAACAACTCAACGATGCGATGAAAGCAGCCATGAAGGCGCGGGATGACCTGCGCCTTTCGGCTGTGCGCATGGTACGCTCAGCGGTCAAGAACCGCGAGATCGACCAGAAAAAAGAACTGGATGATCAGGGTGTAGTGGAAGTAGTAACTACCCTCGTCAAACAACGCCGAGAATCCATCAGGATGTATCAGGAGGGAAACCGGCCTGAACTGGCACAAAAAGAAAATGACGAGTTGAATATTCTGCTTGGTTTCCTCCCGGAACAGCTGACCATAGAGGAAATCGAGAAACTGGTGTCACGAGTCGTACACGAGATCAATGCTCAGGGCGCAAAGGACATGGGCCGGGTGATGAAAGCACTAACCCCGCTTACTTCCGGCAAGGCCGACGGCAAAACAGTCAGTGATATTGTCAGGAAGCAGCTTGCCTGAAGTGTCTGCTTGCCTGCAGGAAATCTGTAATCATTTCGAACACAGTCAAGGGGCTTTCATGAAGATGGCCCCTTCTTTGTAAAACTTCACGGCGCTGCGATGAATTTTTTTGATATCATCATTCTGGTGATCCTCTGTTTTTTTGCTGTAAAAGGATTGGTCAGAGGGCTTGTTAACGAGGCATCTTCCATTGCCGGACTTTTGGTCGGTGGATGGCTCGCGTATCGCTTTTACCCTCAGTTGGCCGTCCCGATAAAAAGCGTCCTGCATTTGCCGGCACATCTTTCTTCGTTTCTGGCTTTTATCATCATCCTGCTCCTGGTCGGAGTCTGTGCCCACATCATCGGCAACACCATAACAGCAGCACTTCGACTCGTCATGATGGGTGGCCTTAACCGACTGGGGGGCATGTTGATCGGCACAGCCGAAGGAGCACTGCTCCTGTGCATGGTTTTCAGCATAGCCTCATCAGGCTTTATGCCCGAGCAGATACGGAACAAGATTCGTTCTACCGAATCTGCAAACCTGTTTGCCATATCCGGTGATCACTTACTTTCAATGTGGCGGAACACTCCCGCCAGGAAACCATGATTCCTGAAGAAAAAGTACGTGAAGTTGCAGAACGTCTTTCAATTGTAGAGGTCGTCTCCGAGTATGTGCAATTGCGCCGCTCAGGAGGAAATTTTCTTGGACTTTGTCCGTTCCACGGAGAAAAGACCCCTTCATTCAATGTGAATCCCGCCCGTGAAATTTTTCACTGTTTCGGATGTGGTGCGGGCGGCAACGCCTTCTCATTTGTGATGAAAATGGAAGGGGTGAGTTTCCCCGAAGCGGTCAAGCTGCTGGCACGCAAAGCAGGAGTGGAAATAGAGGAACGGCAACTCACCCAGGCCGAGAAGAAGGCTCAGGATGAACGGCAGCAATTTCAGAACATAAATGAACTGGCAGCCGGTTACTACCGTTCCATTCTGAAAAACGGGCAGGATGGCGACCCCGCCCGACAATATCTGCTTCAACGTGCGGTGGGAGATGAAATATCCGAGGCATACCGGCTCGGTTTTGCATCCGACCGTCGCGACGGACTTGTCAAGCACCTTGCAAATAATAGTGTGGATCTGGAAATAGCACTTAAACTGGGTATCATCCGTAAGGGAGATTCCGGCTGGTACGATCTTTTCCGAAACCGCCTTATCTTTCCTATCCGCGACTCAAAGGGCTTGGTGATTGCATTTGCCGGCAGAGTGCTGGACGCATCGCTGCCCAAATACATAAACTCGCCAGAATCACCGGTCTACCATAAGAGTTCGGTCCTTTTCGGACTGGACATGGCTCTGCCAACGATCAGAGCCAAGAATTCGATCATAATTGTAGAAGGATATTTCGACCACCTGGCATTGTTTCGCGCCGGAATCCGGAATGTTGTGGCGACTTGCGGCACGGCACTGACGGCTACACATGCAGGTCAGATCAAGCGACACGCCGAGCAGGTCCACATGCTGTTCGATAGCGACAATGCCGGCAGAAAGGCCTCCATACGTTCGATGGAGCTGTTTCTGGAGCAGCACATGCCGGCCTACGTAATATCGCTTCCCCCCGGTGATGACCCGGACAGTTTTCTGAGCAAGAACCCGGTGGAAGCATTTTACGAGCGCCAAAACAAGGCCCGGCCAGCTTTTGATTTTTTTGTCAGAGCCCTGCTGGCTGAGACACCGCCTGAAAGCGTGGATAGCAAGGTAAGAATAATCGATGAGATTGTTCCACGTTTTCGAAAGATTTCCGACCCGGTGGAACGGGATCTCTATGAAAAAGAAATCTGCAGGTTATTGGGGATCACTGCCCACGCGTTCCGCAAACGCATGGGGGGACTGAGTCTGTCCGCAAAAGAGACTCAGTCTGGCTCCAACAAAAAAACCGAGCGGTGGGACAATTCCCAAGAGACACTTTTGGCATTAGTGATAAACTATCCAGAAGCGCGGGAAGAAGCACTGAAAACCGGCGTTGATATTCTGTTCACTGGAGACTACCTGGAACTGGCCATGCTGGTAATCGATGCCATGGCAAAAACGGATGATTCCCAGGCACTGAGCCATCTGACGGACAGAATTGAAAACCCGGGGCAAAGAAAGATCTTGTCAAGGATCATGGTGTCAGATGCCTTTTTGGCTGACATAGATTGGCGCAATGTTTTTGAGCAATGCTCTAAAAGCAGTGAAAAGAAAGCGCTTGGATCGATAAAGGACATTGCCGCCCGTCTGGCTGTTTTGGATGAAAGCAGCGAGGAGTATTCGCTCCTTCTCAAACAGGCGGACTCCATGCGCAAAAGAAAATCAGAGCTTTAGCCGTTTTTGATAGTACCTGACGGCAATCAAGAGGTGAATACATGGCAAAGAAAGACATGGATGACGTTAAACAACTCATTGATATTGGTAAGGAAAAAGGGTTCCTTACGTTTGACGAGGTAAATGACATACTGCCTCCAGACATCGCTACCGACCAGATAGAAGATGTGATGGGCATGTTCGGTGATATGGACATAGAGATTGTTGATTCATCCCAAAAGGTCAAGATCCCCAAAATGAAGATCGACCTTGAAGAAGATGAAGAGGCCGAAGGAGAGTCCGAAGAAGTTGAGTTTGAGCCCGGCTCCATCGGCAGGACCAGCGACCCTGTACGGATGTACTTGCGTGAAATGGGATCGGTATCTCTGCTGACCAGAGAGGGCGAAGTCGAGATTGCCAAACGCATCGAGGACGGCGAACGGGATGTTGCGGGAGTTATTCTTAATACGCCGATTACTGTCAAGGAAGTGCTTTCTCTTGGCGACCGGCTGCGTAAGTTCCAGATCAGTCCTTCCGAAATCAGCAAAGAAGTTGAAGAAGAGCAGCTTGAAGAAGATGAGGAAGACGTCCAGCAGATCCGATTGCTGGAAGTCATTGATTCCATTGCCGCACAGGATCAACTGCTGACCGATATTACCGCAGCGATATCTGAAGCCAAATCTTCCGCGAAGAAAAAAGAACAGGAAAAGAAATACCGGGAAGCCAAGGACCATCAGGCCGAGCTGCTCAAGTCCCTGCGACTTAAAGACCGTCACACCAACAAGGTTGCCGAACGACTCAAGGAGTTGTCACTTAAGGTTGACAAGATGCAGGAGGAGTTATCTGACCTTGAGACACTGATTCCCTCCGATAAACTGAAAGCGTTGGTTGATAAACTACAAAACGAAGATGAAAAGGGCACCACTGAACTTAACAAGCTCAAGCTTGATGAGGAAGAAAAGGCAAAACTTGAGAAGAGGTTGAGAAGTGCGGCTCGCAAGCTGTTGA
>JAURXC010000086.1 GCA_030654645.1 Deltaproteobacteria bacterium
GGGTGCTGGCTGGCGAGGTGCAGCAAGACATCGTGGGCCTGATCAACCAGGCCGGCGGCAAGGCCGTGGGCCTGACCGGGCGTGATGGCGGAATGATCCGGGCCAAGAAGCTCAAGATGGTGGACAACAACGATCCCACCAAGGAATTCCGCATGACTCAGTCCGATCAAAATAACAACATAGATCTCAATCAGTTTAACCAGGTTTTTTTCGAAGAATGCGCCGAGCACCTGGCCGAGATGGAACAGATTCTTGTGTCGCTTCCCGACGAGGGGCCTGACGAGGAACAGTTGAATGCAATCTTCAGGGCGGCCCATTCGATCAAGGGGGGGGCGGGGATTTTCGGTTTTAAGGACATGACCGTCGTCACCCATGTGCTGGAATCCCTGCTGGACCGCATGCGCAATCATGAGATCCCCTTCAGTACTGCCATGGTCGATCTTTTTCTTGAAGCGGGTGACGTCATTTCCATGCAGCTGGCCGGGCACCGTGACGGAGCCTTCGTACGGCAGGAGGCCATTGAGCAGATCAGTGCCAAACTGCAGCAGGTTATCGATGTCGGCAGCGTAGTTGTTCCGGCCGGGAGCGCTTCTGCGGCAATGACAGCGGTTTCAGAGGAAATCGCTCAATCCGATACCGTTGCCTCAGAGCACTCCGATCAGCGCTATGAGCTCGTGTTCACCCCTGACCCCGACATCTTCAGGCGCGGCATCCGCCTGGAAAACCTGTTTGCCGAACTGGAAGAGCTGGGTGAGTTGACCGTAACCGCCGGGTTACCGGCAACGACCGATTTCAATACAATCGATCCGGAAATCTGTGTCTGCAGTTGGCGCATGACTCTGTTCACAACGGCGAGCGAAGCCGATATCCGTGACATTTTCGAATTCGTGGCCGATGTGGATCAGCTACAGGTGCGTACAGTATCGGAAAATGCCAGTGAAAACAGAGATAACGCTGACTCCGAATCAATTGCCACGGTGACTCCGCCAGAAAATCCCCGCCCGGAGGTTGCCGGCGAACCTGGCGGCGATACCGTTGGAAACGCGATCGGCAGGAGGGCTTACGACAAAAACGAGCTTGCCCCCGGAGCCTATGGCCGCCGCACCAGCGAGGCCGAGTCGTCGATCCGTGTCGGCGTGACCAAGGTGGACCAGTTGATCAACCAGGTCGGCGAACTGGTGATTACCCAGCTGATGCTGGCCCAGACCGCAACCGTTCTCGACCCGGTACTCCACGAAAACCTTCACCGAAGCCTGCTGCAACTGGAACGCAATACCCGTGACCTGCAGCAGAGCGTGATGTCGATCCGCCTGGTGCCGATCAGCATCGTCTTCAGCCGGTTTCCCCGCATGGTGCGCGAATTGGCCGCGAAGCTGGGTAAACAGGTGGAATTGAAAACAGTTGGGGATAGCACCGAGCTGGACAAGGGGCTGATCGAAAAGATTACCGACCCGCTCACCCACCTGGTGCGCAACTGCATGGATCATGCGCTGGAGATTCCGGATACGCGGATAGCGTCCGGGAAAGAACCCTGCGGCACTATCACGCTGCGCGCCTCGCAGGTTGGCGGCCGGATCGTGATTGACGTGATTGATGACGGCGCCGGCCTGAATCGTGCCAAAATTCTTGCCAAGGCCGCCGAACGCGGTATTCCGGCCTCCGACAACATGAGTGACGAAGAGGTCTGGCAACTGATCTTTGCTCCGGGCTTTTCCACCGCCGAATGCGTTACGGATATTTCCGGACGTGGAGTCGGTATGGACGTTGTTTTGAGAAATGTACAGTCCATGAGCGGCAGGGTCAATATATCGTCCGAGCCCGGCAAAGGCACGCGGGTCACCATCAGCCTGCCGCTGACACTCGCCATTCTGGACGGGCTTTCGGTCGCGGTCGGTCCGGAGAAATTCATCATCCCGCTCAACTCGATCGTGGAATCGCTCCAGCCCGCCCCTGAAAGCCTGAAAACCGTCAACGGCAGAAATGTGGTCCATGTGCGTGG
Source organism: Deltaproteobacteria bacterium (assembly GCA_030654645.1). Classification (GTDB taxonomy): domain Bacteria; phylum Desulfobacterota; class Desulfuromonadia; order Geobacterales; family Pseudopelobacteraceae; genus JACRCG01. The sequence goes on from JAURXC010000086.1 coordinate 2,000, forward strand.
TGAATACATCCCGATCATAGCGCTGTACGAGCTGTTTAACATGGATGCGCTGGTCAAGGAACCGGGAAAAGGAATTTTGATCCTGATCGATGTCGAGGGTGAAAAAGCGGCACTTCTGGTGGATGCCCTGCTTGATGAACACCAGGTGGTCATCAAGAGTATCGAAACAAATTACCGCAAGGTCGAAGGCACGGCAGGAGCCACCATTCTGGGCGATGGCCGGGTTGCGCTGATACTGGATGTAAACTCATTGTTTCGAATGAGGAAACAGAAATAGTCTTTGCATGGACATCATAAAACGGAGGTAATTAAAATTATGCAGACAGGTCAGGAGCTTACCGACAAAAACGGGACGGGCGTCGCCTCGGAGTACCTTACCTTCACCCTGGGCAGCGAGGAGTACGGAATTGATATCCTCAAGGTTCAGGAAATCCGCGGTTACGATACGGTTACCCATATCGCCAATGCTCCGGAGTTCATCAAGGGCGTGATAAACCTGCGCGGTGTGATCGTTCCGATTGTAGACATGCGGATCAAGTTCAAGGTCGGTGTTCCGACCTACAACGAATTTACCGTGGTGATCATCATGAACGTGCTGGGCAGGGTAATCGGAATGGTGGTTGACGGTGTTTCCGACGTGGTGGCTCTGAGCGGTGACCAGATCAAGCCGGCTCCTGAAATGGGCGCGGCGCTGGATACGGATTACATCACCGGGCTCGGCACGCTGAACGACCAGATGCTGATCCTGGTGGATATCGAAAAGCTGATGAGCAGTGAAGAGATGCAGGTCATGGAACAGGCAAACTGATCAAATACAAGGGGAAAGGCGGTAACGGCATGAAAATCAAGAGCTTTAAAAATTGGAAAATCCTTAACAAGATACTGAGCATCTCAATCACCACCATCGTGTTGCTGATACTTGGAGTAACTTTTTATCTGCTGCCATACATGGAGCACAATCTGCTGGCGGAAAAACAGTTTGCTACCAAGGGCGTTGTTGACGTGGTCTATTCTCTGCTGGAGGGGTATGAGGCTCAGGTGAAAGCCGGCACTCTTCCGTTGGCGGAAGCCCAGAAGAGGGCGCTGGAGAGGGTTAAGACGTTCCGGTATCACGGCAACGAATACTTCTGGATCAACGACCTGGAACCAAAAGTGCTTACCCATGGTGCAAACCAGGATCTGATCGGCAAGAATGTGGCCGATATCAAGGATCCCAACGGCAAGCAGATCTTCGTCGAATTTGTCAAGGTGGCGAAAGATAAAGGGGAAGGAATCGTCGAGTACCAATGGGCAAAGGCCGGGTCCACAAAACCGGTGGACAAGGTTTCCTACATAAAGCTGATGAAGGAGTGGGGCTGGGTCGTTGGCAGCGGTATCTACGTCGATGATGTCAAAAAAGAGGTGGCAAAGACGCGCATCAAGATTCTCGGAGCTACTGCAGTGCTGGCCCTGGTGATCTTTGCTTTTGCCTGGCTGGTTGCCCGCCGGATCAAGGAGGCGCTGGACAGGGCCATCAGCGTGTCGGAACAGATCGCGGCCGGCGACCTGACCGTCAAGATCGAGATCGACAGCCAGGACGAGACCGGACATCTTTTGGGGTCATTGAAAGAGATGAATGAAGGGCTGGCACGAATAGTCGGCGAAGTGCGCAGTGGCGCCGATTCAATTGCCACGGCCACCGAGCAGATTTCGGCCGGCAACGCCGACCTTTCACAGCGGACCGAAGAGCAGGCTTCGGCGCTCGAAGAAACCGCCTCCAGCATGGAGGAGCTGACTTCCACAGTCAAGCAGAACGCCGATAATGCCCAGCAGGCCAATCAACTGGCGATCAGCGCCAGCGGTGTGGCGGTAAAAGGTGGCGACGTCATCAACAAGGTCGTTCGCACGATGGAATCGATTACCGACAGTTCCCGCAAGATATCGGATATCATCGGCGTGATCGACGGCATCGCCTTCCAGACCAACATCCTGGCGCTGAATGCCGCCGTGGAAGCGGCCCGGGCCGGCGAGCAGGGCCGGGGTTTTGCCGTGGTTGCGGCCGAGGTGCGCAGCCTGGCCCAACGCAGTGCCGCAGCGGCCAAGGAGATCAAGGCCCTGATCGAGGATTCGGTCGGCAAGGTTCAGGATGGCAGCAGGCTGGTGGAAGAGGCCGGGCATACGACCCAGGAGATCGTTACCAGCATCAAGCGGGTGACCGATATCATGGCCGAGATTTCCGCCGCTTCGCTGGAGCAGTCCAGCGGCATCGAACAGGTCAATACCGCCATAACCCAGATGGACGATGTCACCCAGCAGAATGCCGCCCTGGTCGAGCAGGCCGCCGCGGCCGCTGAGTCGCTGGAGGAGCAGGCGTTGCAGTTGGTGCAGGTCGTGACACGCTTCAAACTGGAGGGGGCGCAACAGGTACAAAGGGTCTCGGCCGACAAGAAGCCCCGGCGGATTCAGCCGCTACATCCCGAGCTTCCGGGAAAGAAGGTTGGTCGGTTGGGCGTGGCTAAAAATCAGAAAAAAGGTGACTCTCTCAAACTTTCAGCACCCAAAAACGCGGATGAGGATGAAGACTGGAAAGAATTTTGATGATCTGAACGTGGAGTGTACTTTTGCTGTTGCACATGGGGATCTGTGAATGTCGGAGATAAACGCTGTTAAAAAACCGGCATTCGGAAACGAGTCCGGTGAAAGGGAACTGTACCTGTTCCCTTTCACCGATGACGATTTTAACCATATCAGAGGCCTGATATACCGGGTTGCGGGCATTTCCCTGTCTCCGTCCAAGAGAGATCTGGTCTACAGCCGTCTGGCCCGCCGCCTCAGGGCCCGACAGATTGATTCATTCAGCGAGTATATCCGGCTTCTGGAAAGCTGCGACAAATTGGAGAGTGAGGAGTTCATCAACGCCCTCACAACAAATATGACCTCCTTCTTCCGGGAGGCCCACCATTTTCCGATCCTTTCGAAACACCTCGGCGCCATTCCCCGATCCAACCATGTCAACATCTGGACATGCGCCTCCTCCACCGGCGAGGAACCCTATTCGATTGCCATGACGGTAGTGGAACAGTATAAGAGCTTCAACGCACCGGTCAGGATTCTGGCTACCGACATCGACACCAATGTTCTGGAGAAGGCCAGACGTGGTGTTTATTCGCTGGATCAGCTCCAGAAGGTTTCTCCTGATCAGCTCAAGCGCTTTTTTCTGAAAGGTGACGGCAAAAACGCGGGCTTCGCAAAAGTCAGGCCAGAGCTCAAGCAGATGATTACCTTCCGGAGATTCAACCTGCTGGATGAACAGTGGGGTATTAATGAAAAATTTGATGTGATATTTTGCAGGAACGTGATGATCTACTTCGACAAGGAAACCCAGT
>JAURXC010000099.1 GCA_030654645.1 Deltaproteobacteria bacterium
CTTGTTTTGTCTATATCAAAAGCGGGAATAACTCAGTGGTAGAGTGTCAGCTTCCCAAGCTGAAGGTCGCGGGTTCGAATCCCGTTTCCCGCTCCAAAAAATCAAGGACTTACGGTGATTCCGTAAGTCCTTTTTCTTTTAAACTTTGCTCTTGCACCCGTATTTGCATCCGTTTGGTGCGGTCTTAGTGGGTTGACAGTCATAATCGTTCCAATCAAGCTACCATTTTTTCATTTGGAGTGATTCAGACGATCACGTACGCCTTTCATTCCGTCGAATATGGGCAAAGCAATTTCTTCAGGGAAAGTTGCCGGTAACATTCCTTTCACATTCTCAATAACAAAATCCAAATTCTCAATCAATTCCTTGATAATGGACTCCATCTCATCCACCGGAAACCGGCATGCACTTGCTGTAGACAGCCAATGACGGAGTTGTATTTTTTCCCAATTGTAATGGGTACTTTTTCCCCTGACAGCCATTGCCATCTTCATTTTCTGCGATTCGACCTGTTTCATTGCTACAAGGGGATACGCTGACATGACATCATAGATGGGAGCAAGCTGAAAGCTGCCGCCTGGCAGCAGGTAGATGCTGAAGTTCTTTGCATGACCATCAATGGCGCCGAGTAGCCAGAACAGCACCTGGGTCCTGAGAAACAAGCGCCGATCCGCCAGTGCATTGGCCGACCCCAGAAGCAGGGTCATGATTCGCTCAATTCCCGGGCCACCATCGCTTTCATATTTCAATGCCGGTGATATGTTCAGCGCCTGGCACATATCTTCCTGCGGCAAACGGATTAACCAGGATCGATCATCAGCCCATCTTCGATCAAATCTCTCCACCACCAGAACCTTTTTATCTTCGAACGTTGCGATCTCCGCATTGGCAACCGGAATACCGTAGGCTTTCAGGATCAGATGGCTCAACCATTCGTTTTCCACACTGTCGGTCAGGTCCATGCCGCTGTGTGCGATCTTGCCAATGGGAAGTTTGAATATATGACTGGTTGGGGTGACACCCAAGGGCCGGTGCCATCTGTCATTCAATCGAAGCAAAGCGGTCTTTTCCTGTGCGCCGGCAATTGAAATGCGGAAATCGTCATCGCCTTTCATGCCTAGCGGCATGGTAACGTAGTTGCGCAAAACCCCGGCGATCTGTGCATCTGTAAGTTCTTCTGCATCAATTCGGCGCACATCAATGGTGGCTGCATCTTCCGGAAGAAGTTGCAGCGCTCCGACGCAATCTCGACCAACATGCCAGAGAAGATCAAAACAGCGATTGCTCTTTGCCCCGAATCGGGTCTGAATGCGACTGCGTATCGGTTGGCTGTCCGGTAGCAGGTTGTCAAAGAAGTTTTCCACCACATTGCCAATATAAATCTTTTGGCTGAGCGGCATGGAGAGTGATAATGGCCGTCCTGATTCAGAATGCAGCCATTCATCACCGTACTCAAAACGAAGCTGACCGACCGCGGTACGGGTCAGACATCCTACTTTTTGACCGTTCATAAAGAGGTGCAGATCTGCTGTAATCCGTGGCCGTCCCATTTACCAGTTATCTCCCGTGCTTTCCATGGCAGGCTTCTGACGAGGCTGAATATTCAGTTCAAGGTCAAGAGCGGCAAGTAGTCGGAAAAGAGAGTTCAATTCAGTTCCCGGGTTCCCTTTTTCAATTTTGGAAATAGTGTGCTGTTCCATGCCTACGGAGTGCCCGACAGCTTTCTGCGACATCCCCTTGTGCTTGCGTTCGGCCCGCAATGCCTGGCCAAGGGTTTCCGGAGAGGTAATTTTGGGGATCATTATTGCTCCTGCTACAAATCGGGAATAGCAATCTTACGAAACAAAAATATACCCGTAACGACATAATGTCAAAATATATTCGTAACGACATAATCGAAGTTCATATCCGATTAGACATCAAACGTATTAATCACGACAGTGCTACCGATTCGGAATGTTTTTCTATTGATTTGATAGCCAAGTGCCATCAGTATGTTTCCATAATTGCTTTGACACGACTTAGACTAAATTATTGTAAAATGATGTGTCTGACTGAATCTTTGCAAGCTAAAACCAACCTTACGACAGAATACAACCCGTGAATATAATTAGTATCTAGTGTTGTTGCAGGGGGTGCTCTTGTTTCTGTGTACTGGCTTCTAATCCCGTTTCTCGCTCCAAAAAGCATAACCACATCAAGTGGTTGCGGGCTAAAAGCCCTGGCTTTCGCAGGAACTTTCGCATGCGGCCGGGGCTTTCCTTTTGCCCGCTGTTTTGCCCCCTGCCGAAGTATCGAACAACTCCCACCCTGTCCTGTTCAAGGCCTTCCGTGTATCCCATAAACCTCGTAAATCATCTGCTTCGAGGCGTGCCCCATTACCCTGTAGACCTGCATGGCAAACATGGGGGTTCATGCAACCGCAATTTCACAGAAAAAAAAAGGGGGTCTGAATATATCTTGTTCACAGGGGGGGCCTCAATGGGCTGTTAACGGGTGCACTACAGCTGCGCTTACTATTTTAAATTACACACAATCCGTCATATATGACAATTTCTGCTAAATGCAATGGATATTTTGCCGGTTTTCACCTTCCTACCAACAAACAGCATTAATTAGCTTACAAAACAGAAGGTTGAACCATATGACAATTAAGGTCTTTTTGGCTTGTTATTTGCTCCATTTTTAATTTTAGATCACTACCAGAGGAACCTGGCATTCGCTCAAAGAGGAGTAATAATAATGCAAGATGGCACGCCGGAAAATAGCACCGTGAAAGACGCCAACGATTTGGAATATGTCGGGAAAGCATGGCAAGTGACCTACAAGGATGTAAAGCATGCCGAGCAACGAGCATCTCAAGCCATTTCTGAAACCATCGCACTTATACATGCAGACGACACACGTGAAATAACTCTGGTGATCAGCGGTGAAGCTGGGCAGGGCTTGCAAACGATCGCCCATATTTTGGCGCGAATGTTCATGAATGGCGGATTGCATGTCCTGGCAGTAAGCGAGTTCATGTCCCGCATCCGTGGCGGGAGTAATTCCGTCACCCTGCGCGCGGCTCACAGGTCTGTCCGCGCACTGAACGAACACATTGATCTTTGTGTGTTACTCGATAAAAAGGCACTTCAGCGGCTGCGAGGACGGTGTGCTGCTGATACGATTCTGATCGGGGACCCCGCAATATTCGTTGACGAGATGGGTATGTTCCCCCTGCCATTAAAGGAATTAAGCGCCAATATTGGCGGAGCAATGTACAACAATAGCCTCGTCTGCGGTTACATCACAAGATTGATTGGATGGGAGCTATCTCATCTGGAAATTGCACTGACTCGCATCTTTACCGATTGCGATCTTCTTGCAAAAAACTGTGCTGCGGCCCGGGTCGGCTGGGAATATGGTGTGGATAATAGTGGCCGCTGTTCCATACCGCCATGCGAGGCAAAGCCGGGCAGCATCCTGCTCGACGGCTCGCAGGCAGTGGCGCTTGGAGCAGTGGCTGGCGGTTGCACCTTCATCTCCTCCTATCCCATGTCTCCATCAACCGAGGTGTTGACTCATCTCGCCAAACTGGCGCACGCACACGGAATCATCGTGGAGCAGGCAGAGGATGAAATCAGCGCCATCAACATGGGGCTTGGTTCCTGGTACGCCGGTGGCCGGGCGATGGTCAGCACTTCCGGCGGCGGTTTCGATCTGATGGCCGAGGGCTTGAGTCTCTGCGGTGCAATCGAATCACCAATGGTGATCCATCTTGCTCAGCGCCCCGGCCCGGGAACCGGCCTGCCAACGCGCACTGAACAGGCTGACCTGGAAATCGCCCGCTATTCCGGACACGGCGAATTCCCGCGGGCGATCCTTGCGCCCGGCTCGCCGGAAGAGGCCTTTACCTGCACGGCACATGCCTTCACCATGGCAGACCTCAGCCAGTCCCCGGTCATTATCCTGACCGACCAATACCTCCTCGACACCCTCTACGATCTTGATCCGTTCGAGCTTCCGGATACTGCACCCGGATCCCGGATAATTGCTACCACCGAAGACTATCGCCGTTATGCACCTGGACCGGATGGTATCTCGCCGCGCGGGATTCCAGGTCTTGGTGTTGGACGGGTCTGTGTTGACAGCGACGAGCATGATGATGAAGGGTGCATCACTGAGGATTTCGACGTGCGCATCTCCATGGTAGACAAGCGCCTGTCCAAGTTGCGTCTACTTCGAGAGGATCTGGCCCTGCCACCACGTCTTTACGGACCGGCATATTTCAAAATACTTATAGTCGGATGGGGCTCAACCGCAGCTGTTGTTGCCGAGGCACTGGAGCAGCTTCAACCGGTGGCAACCTCATTCCTCCATTGCATCCAGATCTATCCGGTATCAAAAGCGATATCTGACCACCTGCACAGAGCTAAGCAGATCATCGTCATCGAGAATAACGCCACCGGCCAGTTCGCCCGTCTGTTGAAGGCCGAGACCGGATGTGCCGTCTCCCGGGAGTGGCATAAATATAACGGACTCGCCTTTTCGGTGGACGAAGTAGTCGAGCTGTTGCGCCAGGAGGTGGAACTGTGAGCGAAAACTCCTATTTGCGTACCGGTTGCGATGTTGCCTGGTGCCCCGGCTGCGGAAACTTCGGGATTCTGAAGATTGTCAACGAAACGCTGCAGGAGATGGAACTTGATCCCCGGCAGACTGTTGTGGTGTCAGGCATCGGTCAGGCAGCCAAGACACCCCAGTATCTCAATCTCCACTTCTTCAATGGACTGCATGGCCGCGCCTTACCAGCGGCTACGGCCATCAAGGCGACCAATCGTAATCTGACGGTCATAGCAGAAAGCGGCGATGGCGATATGTACGGTGAGGGAGGTAATCACTTTACCCACTGCATTCGTCGCAACCCTGATTTGACCAATATCGTCCACAATAACATGGTCTATGGCCTGACCAAGGGCCAGGCATCACCAACCAGTCCACACGGCTTGGTTACACCGCTGCAGGTCGATGGCGTGATCCTCGAACCGTTCAACCCCATTGCCGTTGCAATTGCGCTGGATGCCTCCTTCGTTGCCAGGGCATATGTCGGACACGCCGATCAGACTCGTGCGATCCTGAAAGCGGCGATCCGTCATAGAGGGTATGCCTTGGTTGATATACTGCAACCATGCGTAACCTTCAACAAGCTCAATACCTATCGCTGGTTTGAAGAGCATACGACTCCGCTGGCCGCCGATCACGATCACACCGACAAGATTCAGGCATTTGCCCGTGCCTGTGAAAATGATCCGTTACGCCTCGGCATTTTCTATCAAAACGAGAAGCCGGTGTTCGAAGATCAACTCGCTGCATATCTCGACGATTCCCGTCCACTATTTGAGCGCCGAGTTGACCTGAACAAACTGGCCGAGACTGTTCGAGTTATGGGTTGATATATCAGGGAAGAAATCCGGCACGTCATTTGTTCTCAATTCATGGAGGTAACTGTTATGAGTGTTCCGATTAAAAACAATATTTCGTGGGTTGGCAAGGTTGATTGGGAATTACGCAAGTTCCACGGAGAAGAGTATTCGACGCACAAGGGAACATCCTATAATTCGTACCTGGTGCGGGAAGAGAAAACAGCACTAATTGAAACCGTCTGGGCGCCATTTGCCAAGGAGTACGTCCGGAACCTGCAGAAAAGTATCGATCTGAATACAATTGATTACATAATTGCCAATCATGGCGAAATTGATCACAGCGGCGCTTTGCCCGAACTTATGCGCCAGATTCCGGAGACGCCTGTCTACTGCACCGCCAATGCGGTCAAATCACTGAAAGGCCAATACCATCAGGACTGGAATTTCAAAATTGTAAAGAGTGGTGATCGCCTGAATCTGGGTAATAAGGATTTGATCTTTATCGAGGCGCCGATGCTTCACTGGCCGGACAGTATGTTCTGCTACCTGACCGGAGACAATGTCCTCTTCAGTACCGATGCCTTTGGACAGCACCTTGCCACGGAAAGGCTTTTTAACGACCTTGTTGACCAGTCGGAGTTGTTTCAGGAGTGCATAAAGTATTACGCAAACATTCTTACCCCCTTCAGTTCGTTTGTTGACAGGAAAATCAAGGAATTTGTCAGCATGAATCTGCCGCTCGATATGATCTGTACCAGCCACGGTGTTGTCTGGAGAGACAATCCGATACAGATTGTGACCAAATATCTTGAGTGGTCAGCCAACTATCAGGAGAACCAGATCACAATCATATATGACTCAATGTGGGATGCCACACGCAAAATAGCTGAAGCAATCGCTCAAGGTATTGCGGAGCAAGATGGCGCCGTACTGGTGAAGATATTTAATATCGCCCGTGCCGACAAGAACGACATCATCACGGAAGTGTTCAAGTCAAAGGCGATCCTGGTCGGGTCTCCAACGATCAACAAAGGAATCTTATCGGCAGTTGCCGGCATTCTTGAGGAAATCAGGGGCTTGGGGTTTAAAAACAAGAAGGCGGCGGCTTTCGGGGCTTATGGATGGAGTGGCGAGTCAGTAAAAATGATAACGGAGAGGCTTGAAGAGGGCGGGTTTACCCTTGTCAATGACGGCTTGAAACTGCTCTGGAGCCCGGATAATGAGGGGCTTGCAGCCTGTAAAGCTTTCGGTAATAATTTTGCTAGAGAAGCTGTATTTGCAAGTAACCAGTAACCAGAAAACGTGAAAGGAAATAGTTCATGTCGTAAGTGAATTATATTTGAAGGCTTAGTGACAGGGAGGTCGATA
>JAURXC010000103.1 GCA_030654645.1 Deltaproteobacteria bacterium
CCCAGGGCGGCCCCGGTTCCTACAACTTCTTTTCCGGCCTGGGCATGGCCTATACCGGCTCCTTCCCGGTCATGTCCATCGCCTCCTACTCGCCCAGAAAGTGGCGGGGCATGGGCGACCTGGGAGAGGTTACCGGCCAGAACCGCACCCCCAATTCCCAGGCCATGTTTAGCGGAACCACCAAGAAGACCTTCCTGATCGAACGGCCGGAGCAAGCCAGCGACCTGTTCGAAGAAGCCGTCAACCTGGCCTACGAGGGGCGCCCCGGCCCGGTCCATATCGATCTCCCCTATGATGTGGCGGCCACGGAGACCAAATATCACCGGGACATCCAGGTCAATGTGAAACCGGTGCTGCCGCAGGAAAAGGACGTCCGCATCTTTGCCGAATATCTTGACCAGGCGATCCGTGCCAAGAAGCGTGTCATCGCCTACTTCGGCTACGGCTGTGTCCATAGCGGCGCGGGAGCGGAACTGCTGGAGTTCGTGGAACGGTTCCAGCTGCCGTTCATTACGACCATGGACGCCAAGGGGGTCATTGCCGACAATCATCCGCTTTCCATCGGCATGGGCGGCACCTGTGGCGACATGGGGGCACGCCAGGCGCTGAAAGACGCCGAAGTGGTGCTGGCGGTGGGTTGCTCCTTTGCCAAGTGGCAGAGCTGGCGCTTCCAGGAAGACATCTTCGACAACAAGGTGCTGATGCACATCAATCTCGATGCCCATGAGATCGGCAAGGTTTTTAAAGCAGATTTTTCGATGGTCTCCGACGCCAGGCCGGCCATGCGGAAGTTGACCGATGCCCTTGCCTCCCGCATCAGCGTCACCGAAAAGGCCAGTCCGCTGATCGATCGCCACTGCTTCCAGACCATCGCCTACGACGGCGCCAAGGTGCATCCCGGACAGCTTTCGCAGCAGCTGGGACAGCTCCTGCCGGACAACGCCCTCGTGCTGGGAGACGCCGGCGCGCATATGATCTGGATGGCGGCCTACATGCAGCTTAACGGCGGCCAGACCTTCAAGAACCCCGGCAGCTTCGGACCCATGGCCTCGCATACCAACGCCTCCATCGGGGCCCAGATGGCCGCGCCCGGCCGGCGGGTGATCGTCGGCTGCGGCGACGGCTGCTACCAGATGGCCGGTTTCGAACTGATGACCGCGGTCCAGAACCGCATCCCGGTCATCTGGATCATCTACAACAACAGCGAATTCAACATCATCAAGCTCTTCAACCTGGTGGCCCACGGCAAGGAGGTCTTCAACCACCTGCTCGGCCCTGACTTCTCCGAGTATGCCAAGCTCTGCGGAGCCAACGGCTTCCGGGTCGACCGGCTGGAACAGTTCGAGCCGGCCTTCAGGGCGGCGCTGGCCTCGGACATGCCGACGGTGATCGATGTACGTACCGACGAACAGTGCGTGATGCCGTTCAAGTTCTACGACCAGGAGTAGCGTCTTTATTTTCGCGGCCCGTTCCAGTGAGCGGGCCGCATGTTTTTCGATTTCTGCGGAGGAGGGGAAATGCCGGCAGTCAACATGATCAAATACAGCCCGGTCGGCTTTTTCGTTACCGTGTTCGCCACCTACCAGGGAGCGCGCAACGGGATGCCCTGGCTTGGCCTGATATTTTTCGTGGGCACCGTCCTGGTTTTCCTCCCCTTCTCACCACTCCGGAAGGAACGCATCCAACTGGCGTTGATAGTCGGCCTCGGCGGCTTTCTGATCGATTCGGCGCTGATAGCGTCCGGGGTCTACCATGCCGGCGAAAACGGACGCTGGCTGATTCCGCACCCGCTCTGTCCGGAATGGATCCTGACGCTATGGCTCAACTTCGGCTTTGCCCTCTTCGTCTTCAAACAGTTTCTTTCCCGTAACAGTCTGGTTCCGGTGATCGTGGGGATAGTGTTTGCCATGATGATCTACACCAATGCCAGCCGCATGGGGCTTTTGACTCTCCCGTCGCCCAGGATTATTCCGCTTTGCATCATCGCCGCCAGCTTTGCCGTTTTCATACC
>JAURXC010000106.1 GCA_030654645.1 Deltaproteobacteria bacterium
CGTATCTCGCCCTGAACGGCTATTCCCAGCTTTACCGCCAGCGCCTCCAGCTCTTCCGGGGTGAAAACGGCGCTCATTTGCCGGAAATCTCCTTTTGCACGTCCACCGGGTCTATTTTTTTGGCAGAATCGCCAAATTTGGAACGCTGCTCGTCGGAAACAGACATCAGGTCAGCCGCATCCCTGACGATACGGGGTGTCAGCAGGATCATCAGGTTGGTCTTCTTGCGGGTCTTGGTCTTGGTCTTGAACAGCCATCCCAATCCGGGGATATCACCCAGGAACGGCACCTTCTGAACATTGTCCTCCTCCGTATCCTGGATCAGCCCGCCGATCACGACCGTTTCCCTGTCCTTGACCACGACGCTGGTCTTGGCCGAGCGCTTGGTGGTGATCAAGTCGATGGCCTGCCCCTTGCTGTCCTTGACCGCTGAAATCTCCTGGTTGATGTCCAGACGGATGTAGTCTCCCTCGCTGACCTGGGGCTTGATCTTGAGGTTGATGCCGATATCCTTGCGCTCGACCGAGGTGGTGGTTCCGATCGAGCTCTGGGTAGCCGAACCCTGGAAAGGGACGTTCTCGCCCACGTTGATCTCGGCCTCCTTGTTATCAGAAGTCAGGATATTGGGGGTTGAGAGGATGTTCACCAATCCGTTTTTGTCGAGTGCCTTCAGCACCGATGTCAGATTGACCGGACTGGCGGTAACATCGGGAGACAGCGTCCCCCCCTGGGTGAGGATGCTGCCGATGGTGCCCAGGGTCCCAAGCGGATCGTACAGTCCGGCCACGGTCAGGTACTTGTTGAGCACGCCGCCGCCAAGCACGCCGGTTTGCAGGCCCAGTTCCCTGGATTTGTCCAGTGACACCTCGGCGATCAGCACCTGCACGAAAACCTGTTTGCTGCGGCGGTCCAGCTTCTTGATTACCTGGGCCAGGTTATTGTAATCGTTGGGAGAAGCCATGATCACCAGGGAATTGGAGGCCTTATCGGCGGTGATGGTGATCTTGCCGCTTTCAAAGGGCGAGGTCTGGGGAGCGGCGGCGCCGGGCGCGGTTGTTGCCTGAGCGCTGATACCCTTGACCACTCCGTCCAGAACCTTGGCCATCTCGGTGGCATCGGTATTCTCCAGGTAATAGACGTTGACCTTGCTGCTGGCCTCGGGCGGGGCCACATCCAGCTTGGCCACCAGTTCGCGAACCGCATTCTTGGTGCTCTCGTTGCCGAACACCAGCAGAGCGTTCAGCCGCTGGTCCGCCAGCACACTTCCCGTGCTACCACCGCCGGTGGTGGTGGCCGGCTGCCCGGCCGGTTTGCCATCGGAACCGCTCAACCACTGGCGAATGATCGTGGCGGCACTTTCGGCCGAGGCGTTTTTCAGATAGATGATCTCCAGCCCTTCCCGGGTGCGCTCGGTGTCGATGGTCTGCAATATGCCGTGCAGCTTGCGGATGTTGAGCGAGGAATCCACCATCAGGATCAGGTTGCCGGGGCCGAAGGCCGAGATGTGGCCGTCCTTGGAAACCATCGGCTGCAAGAAGGTCAGCGCCTCCTGGGCCGAGATGTTCTCCAGCTTGGTCACCTGGGCCACGTAACTCTCGTTGACCGGCAGGGCCTGGCCGGACGGAAGCAGGGTAAACCCGGATTGCCTGGCGCCGGCGGAAGGTACTATCTTGGCGACCTTGCCGCTCTGCACCACGGTGAAACCCTTCAGTTCCAGCACCGAGACAAAAACGTTATAGGCTTCTTCGGTCGAGAGCTTGGAGGGGGAGTAAACTGAAATCTTGCCCTTGACCCGTTCATCCAGAATGAAATTCTTGCCGGTCAGGTCGCTGATGAATTTCACCATGGTGGAGATGTCCACTTCGTTGAAATTCAGCACGACCCCTTTGCCGGCCGCCAGTGCCGGAGAAGTACAGAGAGTCACCACCAGCAGCAGTGTGCAAAATGTTACTGTTAGATAATGTTTCAAATGTGCCTCCAGATTGCTACTTGCAAATGCACCGGGCTTTGACTCCGCTCAGCCAGCTAATTCCAATCATCAGTTCCTCCAGTTCCCTGAACGGAGCCGAAGGGAACCGAATCAACGTATATCGTAGTTGAAAGTCACCGGCTGCCCGTCCCTGACCAGATCCAGCTTGAGCCGGTTTTGCCCCTTGAGGGCGATAAATGATTGAAGCGCCTTGTCGGGAGAGTCCATCGGCAGGTCATTCAGCCGGAGGATCACATCCCCATTCTTGATGCCAATCATCGAGAACACGCCGTTCGGCTTGACCTCCGTGGCACGGAAGCCCTCGACCTTGCCGTCCTTCTGGCTGGGAAGCAGCCGGGCATCGGTCATGGCCTGGGCCGGGTTGTCCAGCGCGGCGTTGAGAGCCCGCTGATCGATCATGTAGCTGCCGGCCCCCTGCTGCGACACCGCTGTCACACCGCTCGCCGTGCCCGGCTGCGGCTGGGGGGGAGCGGCAAGGGGCGGCGTCATGGGCGTCAGCAGCTCGACCTTCCTGTTATTGATTATGATATGGGCCTTTTCCTTGCCCACGTCGGCCAGCCGTCCGGCATCGAAGACCATGTCTCCCAGGCGGAACACCCGTTCTTCCTGTTTTGTCATATGCCGCACCAGCGCAAATGTCTCGCGGAAGGAACCGACCGCCGTCCCCAGCAGCATCAGTTCGGCCGGGGCCGTGGCAGGCGCGGCCTGGGCCGTCGCGGCGGCGTTGGTAACCGGCGTCAGCGGCCCTTGGGACATGCGGCCGAACAGGCCGCTGCTCAGAATCGGCGCATAGTATGACAGATCCTCGATGCGGGACACCACCGGGGGAGGAGCAACTGCCTCTTTCCCGGACTTGCCTAGAAACGAGTTTCCAAGACGCGACGAAAGACGTTCGGAGGTGATTCCAGCCGCCAGCGCGATTAAGGCGATACCTAAAAGGCAATTTATGATGTTCAGGGTACGTGACATGTGGAGATCAGAGCCTTATTTCCCCGCTGAAAACCTCGACCGCCGGACCGGTCATGTAGATGTTACCGTCCTCGGCCCATTCCATTTCGAGATCGCCACCGGAGAGGTGGTTGAGGATTTTCTTCTCGGTCAGGCCGTTCAGCACGCAGGCAGCGGTAACCGCGCTGGAACCGGTGCCGCAGGCCAGGGTTTCGCCGGCGCCGCGTTCCCAGGTGCGTTGGCGGATCTCGGTGCGTGAAATGATCTGGATGAACTCGACATTGGTGCGACGCGGGAACAGCGGGTTGTTCTCGATCAGCGGGCCATAGGTGGCAACCGGGAAATTTTCGACGTCATCGACAAAGATGACGCAGTGTGGGTTGCCCATCGAGGCGCAGGTGATCTTGAAAGTGCGATCCAGCACGTCAAGCTCTTCGGATACAACCTGGGCGGATGGATCACCAGTCATTGGTATCTCTCCACGGGTAAGACGCGGCGGCCCCATGTTGACGCGCACCTTTTCGACCTTGCCGTCGGCACCTGTGAAGAGCTGCAGAGTCAGGATTCCTGCGCCGGTCTCGGCTGTGATTTCATTTTTTGAAACGATGCCATGGTCAAAAGCGTATTTTGCAACGCAGCGGATGCCGTTGCCGCACATCTCCGATTCGGAACCGTCCGAGTTGAACATCCGCATGCGTACGTCGGCAACATTCGAAGGCATGATCAGGATCAGTCCGTCCGAGCCGATGCCGAAGTTGCGGTTCGAGACCTGTATCGCAGTCTGCTGCGGATTTTCGACGGTTTCTTCAAAACAGTTCACGTAGACGTAGTCGTTGCCGGCACCCTGCATCTTGGTAAATTTCATCGTGTACTATCCCCTTGTTCGATAATAATTAATTTTGCAACATAGCAAAAATGACACGTATCAACAAGCAGATAAATCGTGTAACACTGTTCACGGTAGCGGCGTAATTGCTATCTTGCCCCGGAGCAGATATACTCTCCAGAATTTCAACCTTCCTTTCACGGAAATCAAAGCATGAACTGGCTATCCCACATCGGCAAACATGCCTCACGCCTGGCATCACTGGAACTATTCCGCTACATCGGTCCCGGTTTCTTCGTCACGGTAGGCTTCATTGATCCGGGCAACTGGGTCACCAACGTGGCGGCCGGCTCGCAGTTCGGCTACAAACTGCTCTGGGTGGTGACGCTCTCGACGATCATCCTGATCATCGTTCAGCATAACGCCGCCCACCTCGGCATCGTCACCGGCCTGTGCCTGTCCGAGGCCGCCTCCAAATTCTTCAGGCCCTGGCTGCGCTTCCTGATGTTGGGGAGCGCGATGCTGGCCTGCGTCTCGACCGCACTGGCCGAACTGTTGGGGGCTGCCATCGGCCTCAACATGCTGACCGGGCTTCCGCTGATCGCCGGAGCGG
>JAURXC010000120.1 GCA_030654645.1 Deltaproteobacteria bacterium
ATTGTTGATGACAACGGCCATGATAAAACCTTTGTTTTTTTGCTAATGCTTTTGGCCGTCGGTTTCTATGACCGCATCGGCCGGCATGCCCGGTTTCAGCTCCATCTTCGGGTTCGCCAGCGCAATTTTGATCCGGTAGACCAGCTTGACCCGTTCCTTGGCGGTCTGCACATTTTTGGGAGTGAACTCCGCTTCGGGCGAGATGAAGCTGATCTTTCCGGCGAAAGTCCTGCCCGGCCAGCCGTCGACGCTGACGCGGGCGCTCTGGCCGACCTTGACCCGACCCAGCTCGGTTTCGGGGATGTAGGCCCGCAGCCACGGTTCGTCCATCTTTCCGACCGTGATGACCGGCGCGCCCGGCGCCAGCATCTCGCCGGCTTCGGCATGTTTGGCCAGCACCATCCCGGACAGCGGCGAAAACAGCACACTCTGGGACAGGCGGGTTTCGGCCATGGCCTTGCCCGCTGCCGCGCCTTCCACTTTGGCGTGAGCTTGCCGTAGAGCATCGGGACGGGGGCCGCTCCTGAGCAGCTTCAGGCGTTGTTCGGCTTCATGCACCGCTGCGACTGAGGCATCACGCCCGGCCCGGGCGGCATCCAGTTCCTTCTGCGGGATCACTTCGCGTTTGAAAAGAGCTTCGGCCCGTAGCGCATCCTTTGACAGCCGCTCGGCCTCGGCCTTGATCCGGGCCAACGCTGCCTCGCCCTGGGCGATTTCCTCGCGTCGGCTGCCCGCCTCGAGATCGGCCATGGCAGCTATTGAAGCGCGCTCATCGGCATCGCGACCGTTGCGTTCCTGTTTCAGTTCATCGTCTTCCAGACGCGCTATCAACTGTCCGGCGTTGACGGCCTGACCTTCGTCAACCAGCCGCTCCGTCAGCCTCCCGCCGATTTTGAAAGAGAGCGCCACCGATGTGACTTCAACCGTGCCGGAGACTTTCAGCGCTCCGTTCTCCCCCGCCCCGCGCTGCATGAAGATGTAGACTGCCAGGACAATCACTCCAAGAACAGCAATGCCGGCTATGACTTTTTTGGGCATCAGAATCCCCCATTGGTTGATAGTTTTGTAGTTATATCATGTGACTGGCAATATGGCATGGGTTGTTCAAAAAAGAAGGGGCGGCTGTGAGCGCCCCTTTCAGTATGGGTGAGTAAAGCAGTCGATTCGTCAGCTGTTTGCCTCACATGCCCGCAAGCGGCGTCGCAGCGGGCGATGAAACAGCAGGCCGCCGGCCAGCAGCAGCGCTACGCCGGTCAGTGCCGGGTGTGTGACGGCCGCGACGACCGGCAGCAGTGCCAGTCGGGCCACGGCCCGCAACGACTCGTGACCGGCAATCAGATCGGCCAGCGGCGGGCTGATCCGGTAATAAAGCGCCACAAAGGCACGGCCGGGGGCGTTGGTCAGAAGGTGCCGGTCGCGGAAGTCGCGCAGAACCCGGACCTGCGGATGCAGATAGCTGCCGTAGGCCGCCGTGGCGATGAAACAGCCTCCACCGCCTCCACCGCTTGTGGAAGCCGTAGAGGAAAGGCTGGAAGCAGGGGTGTTGGGAGGCTCAACCGCACTTACAACTGTTCCGTCAGTGCTGAAGGAAACCATGTGATTGTCAATGTTGGTTGTATTTGCCACAAGCAATACGACTTCGTCAGAAGCATTAAAGCCAGAAACAGTGACAGTAGTACCTTTTACGTCACTAAAGGGGAACTCAGTTACAGCTGTACCGACCTTTTTGAAGACAGTGGCAATAATGCCAGTGGTGCCATTTACGGTAATGCTCAAATCGGCTGGTGCCCCAACTGAAGGTAAGAACCTGTAGTAAGCAAATGAGTAGTGGGGAAGTGTCACGCTGACGACTGCTACCGGAAATGATGAGTAGCTTGCTTTCGGCGAGTATGGAGCGGGACGGGTAGCGGTCACGTCCGCAGCGTGCGAGGTCCAGTCGCGGGTGTAGACCCGTTTGGTGAAACCAAGAAACTCGGTCCCCAGGGAACTGCTGTAGGGCGCTGGAGTCAGCAGGTTTTCCAGTACCGGCACCATGGGGATATCGGCGATGCCGTTGGGAGAGTTCAGGGTTGCCAGCTTGTCCCAGGCCGCCTTGACGACGCCTGTGCCATGTTTTTCGATCAGGTAACGGTTGAATATCCAGCGGCCGTAGCCGCCACCGGTGGTGGTGTTTGTTGCGGTATCGATAGCCAGCGTGCTGTTGTTGAACCAGCCCGGGATGTAGTTGTAAAGCTGGTTTACGGAATCATACAGTTCATCTTCGTACCAGGTTGAGGTGGCTTCGGCATACCAGATGTCGAAGAAATAGTTGTAGCCGTACTGGATGGCGTGGTGGTATTCGTGCGCCGCGGTTATCTGCAGACTCTGGGTCTCGCTGTAGGGGCCTCCGGTAGCATTGGTGTAAATGGATTCTGTAAAATTATTGTCAATCTCCATGAAGCTGCTGAAGGCATGGGGGAAGCCGGTTGAGGGGGTCGCCTGGGTTGTGGTGGTACGGCCGTACAGTTTCTGCAATGACAACTCAAGCAGGTAAACATCATAGGGTGCGGCGGATACGGTGGGGGCCGGTCGCCATCCGAGGTTTTGGTATGAATTTGCCACATCGTCAAATGTCTGGGCCACGGTCTGTACCCAGCTGAACGATGGGACCGCGTCGGTTCCGCTGGTCGTGTAGTGGATCCTGAACCTGCCGCTTGGTGACAGATAGGTCAGTTCGCTTCCGCTCAGCACCGGCGCCTCCAGCTGTTTTGCCAGCACTTTTTGCGTGCCTGGTTCCAGTTTGTTCCAGTCGTGGATCAGCCTGTGCTTGAGCGGGGTGCCGCAATGCGGAAGTTCACTTGTTTCCGACGCTTGGAACAACACCGCCTTTTGCAGTTCGCTGCCGATGGGACTGACCTGGAACTGGATCAGGTAATAATCATCCAGTTCCCCGGCCAGTCCGGGCAGCGCCAGCGACAGAAGGGAAAACAGCGTGACAGTCAGTCGTGCGAGAAAAGTTTTCATCAATCCACCATCCTTTTGCCTGCCCGGAGCGGGACAAGCGTAGTTATGCCGCTTTCCACCGAAATTTCGGCCGTGAAGGGGCCGCTGCCGACATGATAGGTTCCCGCCGCAAGCACCACCACGAAATAGCCCTGTTCATCGGTCAGGACCGTGTCCAGCTGTTTGCCGCCGGAGGAGATCAGCAGCGGCGTGCGCGGACATGGCGCATATGCGCTGTCGCCGCCGAGCTTCCCCCCTGAACTCTGAATATAGCAGATGCCCGAGATTGCGCCGGCCCCTTCGGGCAGGTTGACCGGCTCGATTGTTGATGTCTGTGTGAGCAGTACCACCGGCCGTACCCCCTCCCTGACAGCGATACAGGGCTTGTCGTCAGGAGCAGGGCCGGCCTTGAAGCCGATGCCGTCGAAGTGGTAATAGCTCCAGCTGTCACCGGGACGTTTAGTCGCACCCAGAACTGTTGTACCGATCACACTGCAGGCCAGCACCACCAGAAGAAGGCTGAATACTCTGGACATATGAACCGCCTTGATAATCAAAATAAGCCATGTCTAACGGCATTCTGCAGAATTCTTGGCCAGGAAGTCAAACGGAATAACACAACATCCTCTCTTCGCTTGACAAATCAGCTACCTGACTATAAATTCACAAATTCACACAGCTGGATTATTCATGCAAACAACAATAGAAACGAGAGGAAGCAGACATCATGGCAGAAAAATTCATCTTCACCTCCGAATCCGTATCCGAAGGGCATCCCGACAAGGTCTCCGATCAGGTTTCCGACGCGATACTCGACGCCATTCTGGCCCAGGATCCCACCGCCCGCGTGGCCTGTGAAACCCTGGTTACTACCGGCATGGTGGTCATTGCCGGTGAGATCACCACCAATGCTGTGATCAACTATTCCGAGATCGCCCGCCAGACCATCAAGGAGATCGGCTATACCGATTCGGAGATGGGCTTTGACGCCGATACCTGTGCCGTGCTGGTCTCCATCGACAAGCAGTCCCCCGATATTTCTCAGGGAGTTTCCGAAGGTGAGGGTCTGCACAAGGAACAGGGCGCCGGAGACCAGGGGCTGATGTTCGGCTATGCCTGCAACGAGACCCCGGAGCTGATGCCTATGCCGATCCAGCTGGCCCACGAACTGGTGGCCAAACTGGCTGAAGTGCGCAAGTCCGGCAAGCTGAGCTTCCTGCGTCCCGACTCCAAATCCCAGGTTTCGATCGAGTATGTCAACGACAAGCCGGTGCGTGTCGATACGGTGGTCATCTCCACCCAGCATACCCCGGACGTGACCCACAAGCAGATTGAGGAAGGCGTTCTGGAAGAGGTCATCAAAAAGGTTATCCCGGCCGAGCTGCTGGATGCCAATACGCGCTATTTCATCAACCCGACCGGCCGTTTCGTTGTCGGCGGTCCGATGGGCGATTGCGGCCTGACCGGCCGCAAAATCATCGTCGATACCTATGGCGGCATGGGACGTCACGGCGGCGGCGCCTTCTCCGGCAAGGATCCCTCCAAGGTTGACCGCTCCGCCGCCTACATGGGGCGTTATGTGGCCAAGAACCTGGTTGCCGCCGGGCTTTGCGACCGTTGCGAAGTGCAGGTGGCTTACGCCATTGGCGTGGCCCAGCCGGTTTCGATCATGGTCCACGCTTTCGGCACCGGCAAGGTTTCCGAAGAGCGCCTGTCGGAACTGGTGCGCGAGGTTTTCGATATGCGCCCCCGCGCCATCATCGAGCAGCTGGACCTTTTACGGCCGATCTACAGGAAAACCGCAGCCTACGGCCACTTTGGCCGTGAACTGCCGGAGTTCAGCTGGGAGAAGACCGACAAGGCCGCCGAGTTGAAGCAGAAAGCCGGTATTTAACGAGCCGGATTCAAACGGGCTGGTTTGGTAAGAACAATGGGGCGGTTTTTTTGAAATCGCCCCATTTTTTTAACTATTTGCCGTTTGAACGGCATTTGTAGGGAGTAGGCACCATGCCGGTCAGCACACTGGGACATAATCCGCTGCTCTTCGGTCGTGACGAGCGAACCGGCATCATCGCCGTGGAGCCGGCCGGGCATTTCATGCGCGTATTCACCCGATCCGGTGGACGGGTGCAATTTCACGATGAGCCCTTCCATCCCTTCATCCTGGTCGCCGATCCGGCACTGCTCGGTGGTTGCCGGGTTCCGTGCGCTGTAAGGCAGCTTGAGGGGGAAGATTTCTTCAAATACCAACTCCGCTTCGATTCCTGGAGCGACTGCCTGGCCGCCCGTGATTTTCTGGCGGCAAAAACCGGGAAGAGCGGCGGCGCAACCAATGCCCCCTACCTTTTCTTTTCCGACCTTTCCCATCTGTATCTGCTGGACAGCGGCAGAACGCTCTTTAAAGGTCTTGAATTTCAGGAATTGCGCTGCCTGGCGCTGGACATCGAGACTTATTGCGCCGAAGGGTACGATTTTTCGAATCCGGAGCGTGCCGAAGACCGGATCATCTCGATCGCGCTGAAGGATTCCCACGGCGAGGAGACCGTGCTGCGCGGCGACCGGCTGTCCGAGCCGGAGTTGCTGCGGGCTCTGAATGCTACGATCCACGGCTGTGATCCGGATGTGATTATCGGCCACAACATTTTCCGTTTCGATCTTGACTACATCGGCAAGAGGGCCAGGATGCACGGCATCCGCCTGGAGTGGGGCCGAAACGGAACCGCTCCCCATGTCACCGCCCATGCCCGCTGGACGCTGGCTGAAAAAACCATCGACTATCCCCGCTGGGACGTTTATGGCCGGCATGTCATCGATACCTATTTCCTGGTCCAGCTCTATGATATTTCCCAGCGTAACCTGGAAAGTCACGGGCTCAAGGCGGTTGCCCGCCATTTCGGTGTCGCCGCCGAAGAGCGCACCTATCTGGACGGGGCCGATATCTCATCTGCTTTCAGTGAAGATCCCGAACGGCTGTATCGCTATAATCTGGACGATGTCCGGGAAACGCTGGCCCTGTTCCGGCTGCTCGGCTATCCCTGGTTCCTGCAGACCCGCATATTTCCGTATTCCTTCCAAAACTGTGTCATCCGTGGCAATGCCACCCGCATCAACGCGCTTTTCCTGCGCGAATACCTGCATCGCGGGCATTCGATTCCGGTCCGAACTTCCGAAACTGCCCCTTTTGAAGGCGGTTATACCGAGCAGACCCGCGAAGGGGTCATAAGCCCGATCGTGCATTGCGACGTGGCCTCGCTCTATCCGTCGCTGATGTTGGCCTATGCCCTTGCGCCGGCCAAGGACAGTCTGGGTCTGTTCCTGCCGATGCTGGCCGAACTGCGGGGCTTTCGGCTGAAGGCCAAGCAGATGGCGCGAGAAGCCGATCAAGAGGCGGAGCAGCACTACTACGACTCCCTCCAGCAGGTCTTCAAGGTGCTGATCAATTCCTTCTACGGTTATCTGGGCGCCGCTCTGCACAACTTCTCCGATCCGGCCGCAGCCGCAGAGGTGACCAGGCTGGGACGGGTCACGATCAGGAACATGATCGATCTTCTTAAAGGTGAAGGCGCCAAACCGGTCGAGGTGGATACCGACGGCATCTACTTCCAGCCGCCCGACTCCTGCTGTACGGAGGAGGATGAGTGTGCCTTGGTGCAGCGCATTTCCAAGGTGTTGCCGGAAGGGATCGAGGTTGAATTGGATGGGCGCTACCGCTCGATGTTTGCCTACAAAACCAAGAACTATGCCTTGCTTGGCTATGATGGCCGGATCATCATCAAGGGGAGCGGGCTCCGTTCGCGTGGCCTGGAACGATACCTGCGGGATTTCATGCGGGAACTGATCGGGCTGCTGCTGGATGGGAGGGCGGCGGAGATTGAGCGCCTGTTCGGCGAGTACGTGGTCAGGTTGCGTTCGAAGGGGCTGGATGCGGCTTGGGTGGGGCGAACAGAAACCTTGAATGAGTCCCCCGAGATCTATCGCGAAAAAGTGCGTCTGGGTACACGCAACCGTTCGGCCGCTTTTGAGATTGCGCTGTCAGCCGGCAGGACCTATCGGGCCGGCGATCATGTCAGCTATTATGTCAGCGGCTCCGGCAAGGATGCCGCGGCCTATGAACAGTCCCGTCCATTGAGCGCCTTTGATCCGGCGCATCCTGATATCAATGTCAATTACTATATTGAGAAGTTGCGGCATCTGAAAAAACGTTTTGAACCGTTTCTGCCTAAAGAGCCGACTCTGTTTGATCTGTGATGCTTGCATGCCGCTATTCTTTGTGATAAGAGACTGAAATGGATAGTGATTCGATTTACGACCGGGCGCTGTCACCAATTGGCGGCATCGGTATCTTAATGAGCACGAAACCCAGAAATAATTTACGGTTTACAAAAGGAGACGGTATGAAAAGAGTCCTGTTGCTTTCAGCACTGCTATTCGCCTTCGCTGTTACTGTTCCGCAAGCTGTGCTCGCCGAACAACAACCCGAGATGATCGCCGAAAAGATGGCGATAAAATTGACTCGCGGTGTTGCCAACACCTTTACAAGTATTGTGGAACTGCCCAAGCAGACTGTGCTGACCGTGCGCGACATGGGGGCGGTAGGTTATGTGGTCGGTCCGCTGAAGGGTGTCGGTATGACGCTCTATCGCGGTTTCATAGGTATGGCGGAGACGGTATTCTTTCTGGTGCCGCAGCCGGGCTATTATGATCCGATGATTGATCCCGCCTATGTCTGGGAAGGGTGGGAGCCGAAACGGGATACAACCCAGGCGGTTCCAGAAGAGAAATAAGCTTGGCTGATTTAGAGACAGAAAAAGGCGACCCATTCCGGATCGCCTTTTCTATTGGCAAGTAATTCAAGTCGGTTATTTGATACGCTATCTCAGGTAATTGCCAGTCGTTGCCGAAGATATGCTTCAAACGCCTCCCGAAATTCATCACGCTTGAGGGCCATGTCTACAGTGGCTTTCAAAAATCCCAGCTTGTCTCCGCAATCGTGACGCAGCCCCTCAAACAGGCACCCGTAGATGTTCTCCTCTCTGGATAGCTTGAGAATAGCGTCGGTCAGTTGTATTTCTCCTCCCTTGCCAGGTTCCTGGTTCTCAAGGATATCAAAAATACGCGGGGTCAGGATGTAACGGCCGATTATCGCCATATCCGATGGGGCTTCTTCACGGGACGGCTTCTCGACCATGTTTG
>JAURXC010000125.1 GCA_030654645.1 Deltaproteobacteria bacterium
CCATGAACGACTGGCCGGACTTGACCCGCTCTTCCACCTGCTGATTAATGCCGGAAAACGCGCCTACGACGACGGCGTCACCGAACCGCTGGACCGCTCCCGCATCGGCGTCATCATCGGCAACCTGGCGCTGCCCAGCGAGACCTCCGCCCGGCTCTCGCGCCAATGGCTGGGCAGGACCTTCGAGGAAAAGCTGCTGGGACACTCCGGCGACCACGGTTCCACAAACCCGCTCAACCGCTATGTGGCCGGCCTGCCGGCCGGAATGCTGGCGGCCGCGCTCGGCCTGGGCGGCGGCTGCTGCACCCTGGACGCCGCCTGCGCCTCATCGCTCTACGCGATCAAACTGGCAACCGACGAGCTGCTCTCCGGCCGCGCCGACGCGATGCTGACCGGCGGGCTCTCGCGACCCGACCCGCTCTATACCCAGATGGGCTTCTCCCAGCTGCGCGCCCTGTCGCGCCGGGGGATCTGCTCGCCTTTCGACGCCTCCGGAGACGGCCTGGTGGTCGGAGAAGGGGCCGGAATCTTCCTGCTCAAGCGCACCGAAGACGCTATTGCCCACGGCGACCGGATCTACGGCGTAATCCGCGGCATCGGCCTGGCCAACGATGTGGGCGGCAGCCTGCTGGCGCCGCTTTCCGAGGGGCAGCTGCGGGCGATGCGGGCCGCCTACGCCCGGGCCGGCTGGGAACCGCGGGACGTGGACCTGATCGAATGCCACGCCACCGGCACGCAGGTCGGCGACGCTACCGAGGTTGCCAGCCTGCGCGAGCTGTGGGGCGATTTGCGGCCAAGCGGGCCACCCTGCATCATCGGTTCGATCAAGTCCAACATCGGCCATCTGCTGACCGCCGCCGGCGCCGCCGCGCTGACCAAGGTGCTGCTGGCCATGGGCGAGGGGCAACTGCCCCCCACCGCCAATTTCAGCGCCCCGCAAGCGGGAATGGACCTGGACAACAGCCCGTTCCGGGTACTGAATGAAGCCATCCCCTGGCAGCGCCGTTCCGACGACACCCCCCGACGGGCAGCGGTCAGCGCCTTCGGTTTCGGCGGCATCAACGCCCACCTGCTGGTTGAGGAATGGCTGCCAAAAAACGGGCCGCCCAAGGCTACCAGACATGAACAGAAACCCAAACCGCGGACTGAGATCGCGGTGGTCGGCCTGGATGCACGCTTCGGCCCCTGGCAATCGCTGCGTTCCTGCCAGGAGCGGATACTGGGCGGCACGTCCCACAGCGCCCCCACGCCACCGCTGAAGTGGTGGGGAGCGGAAGAGAGCGCCTGGTTCAGGGAGCAGGGGCTGCACGAGACCCCCTTCAACGGTTATTACCTGGATGAGGTCGAAGTGGCCTCGGATCAGTTCCGGATTCCGCCGCGCGAGATGGAGGAGATGCTGCCCCAGCAGATCCTGATGCTCAAGAGCGCCGCCGGTGCCATGGCCGACGCCGGCCTGGACCGGGAAGACAACCTGCGGTCCGGAGTCTTCATCGGCATCGCCTTCGACCTGAGCAGCACCAATTTCAGCTTCCGCTGGTCGCTGGCGCAGCAGGCCGCCGCATGGGCCAAAGAGCTGGGCAGGGACCTGTCTCCGCAAGAGCTGGCAGCCTGGACCGCGCAACTGCGTGACGACGCCGGACCACCGTTGAACGCCAACCGCACCATGGGCGCGCTGGGCAACATCGTAGCCAGCCGCATCGCGCGGGAGTTCCGCTTCGGCGGCCCCAGCTTCACCCTTTCCAGCGAGGAAAGTTCCGGCATCCGCTCGCTGGAAACTGCCGTGCGGCAGCTGCAGAGCGGCGAGATCGACAAGGCGCTGGTGGGGGCGGTGGATCTGGCCGGAGACCTGCGGGCGGTTCTCGGACAGCACGCCGACAGAAACTTCTCCCCTTCCGGCCGGGCGCTCCCCTTTGACCGGAAGGCTGACGGCGCCATTGTCGGCGAGGGAGCCTGCTCGGCGATACTCAAGCGGCTCGACGACGCCGAGCGCGACGGAGACAGGATCTACGCGGTTATCCGCGGAATCGGCAGTTCCAGCGGCGACACGGTCATTCCCGACGGGGCCGCCTATGGCCAGGCCCTGGAGCGGGCCTACAGTGACGCCGGCGTCAACCCGGCCACCATCACCTACCTGGAAGCCCACGGAAGCGGACACCCGGCCGAGGATCGCATGGAGGCCGCCGCGCTGGAGAGCTTCTTCGCCAGCGCCCAGACCGACGATTCCGCTGCGCATAAGGAGCGCACCTGCGCCGTATCCAGCATTACCGGCGACATCGGCCACACCGGCGCCGCATCCGGCCTGGCCTCCTTTGTACGGGGCTGCCTGGCGCTTTACCAGCAGATCATCCCCCATTGCCGCGGGATAGAAAACCCCTGCCCCGAACTGGCCGGCTCCGGTCCGCTCTACCTGCCGCGCACCCCGCGTTACTGGCTGCGCAACCGGGCCGAGGGGCCGCGCCGCGCCGGCGTCAGTGTCTTCGGAGTGGATGGCAGCTGCAGCCATGTCGTGCTGGAAGGATGGGACAACATACCGCCCCGCCTTGAGACCGACCGGATAGCACCGCTGGGGGCCGGAACGGAATGCCTCTTCAGCATCACCGGAGAAAACCCGGCCGAACTTGCCCGCGGGCTCGACCTCCTGCGCCTGCGCTGCAACCGCACGCCTGACAGCGACCTGTATTCCATGGGGCGTGAATGGCATGCCCGCGCCGAGACACCCGACGACAAGCCATGCGCGATCGCGCTGGTGGCACGCAACCGGGATGAGCTGTCAACCCTGATCGACCACGGCCTTGATCTGCTCGGCAACCATGGCGACCGGTCCGGATTGAGCGCCCATCCCTCGCTGCATGACCGGCTGTTTTACTCCACCGACCCGCTTGGCCGGGACGGCAAGCTGGCCTTTGTCTTCCCCGGCTCCGGTAACCACTACCCCGGCATGGGCAGCGAACTTTCCTGCCGCTGGCCGGAAATCTTCCGGCGACAGGATGCTGAAAACCTCTACCTGCGCAGCCAGTTCCAGCCGGAGAGGTTCTGGAACGGCGCCCCCCTGGCTGAAATCAACGAGAACCACCGGGCCGTAATTTTCGGACAGGTGGCCACCGGCTGCGCGGTCAGCGATATCGTCCGCAGTTTCGCGGTGCAACCCCAGTCGGTGATCGGCTACAGCCTGGGAGAATCGGCCGGGCTGTTCGCGCTGGGCGCCTGGCACGACCGGGACGGCATGCTGACCCGCATGCGCAATTCGACCCTCTTCACCCATGATCTGGCCGGCGAATGCCGTGCCGCCCGCCGCGCCTGGAAGCTCAAGGAGGGTGAACAGGTGGAATGGAGCATCGGCGTGGCCGTTGCTCCGTCAGAGGAGGTGCGAACCGCCCTGCAAGGGGTCCGGCGCGTCTACCTGCTGATCGTCAACACCCCCGATGAATGCGTGATCGGCGGCGAGGCCGGCCAGGTCGCGCAGGTCGTGCAACAGCTCGGTTGCCGTTTCTTCCCGCTCCACGGGGTGACCACGGTCCACTGCGAGGTGGCCCGGGAAGTGGGCGGCCCATACCGGCAGCTGCATCTCTTCCCCACCACCCCGCCACCCGGAATCCGCTTCTACAGCGGCGCCGCCGGAGCACCCTACGAGGTCAACCGCGAGAGCGCGGCCGATTCGATACTGGCCCAGGCGCTGAAAGGGATCAACTTCCCCAACGTGATCGAACATGCCTACGCCGATGGCGTGCGCCTGTTCCTGGAGATGGGACCGGGCAGTTCCTGCAGCCGGATGATCGGCAGCATCCTGCAGGATCGCCCGCATCTGGCCAGGTCGGCCTGTCATCCGGGACAGGACCCCAATTCGGGGCTGTTACGGCTTCTGGCCCAACTGGTTGCGGAACGGGTGCCGCTGGACCTGTCGCCACTGTTCGCCGCGCCTCCGGCCCGGCTCCAGCTCTCCGGCAAGGGGGGGACGGTCAGGATTTCCTCCGGCGGCGCACCGTTTCAGCCGTCGCTGCCTCCACGCCGGACCCGGCCGGCGGCACAGGCTCCGGCGCCACCAGCCGTTGCACGGCAGATGTCGCAACTGGCGGACATGACCAGTCCTCCCCGCAGGCCGGATGAGGCTTCCAGCGACCGGCTACCGCTTGAGCCGGTGATCAGGGAATTTGCCGCTGTCCAGGAAGCGCGCCTCAAGGCCCACGAAGCCTACCTGAAGGTATCCGACACGCTGACCAGCTCGATGGCCAAGGCGCTGGCGCTGCAGGCTTCGCTGCGTCAGGCGCTGGGGGATGACGCACCCTCGGTAAAAACGGCACTTCAACACCAACCCTCCCCCCGCCCTCCCTTGTCAGGGAGGGAGCCGATTGCCTCCTCCCCTGACAAGGGGAGGCCGGGAGGGGTTTGCGTCTTCAACCGCGAGATGTGCATGGAATTCGCGATCGGCAGCGTCGCCCGCATGCTCGGCCCCGAATTTGCCGAGGCGGACAAATTCCCGACCAGGGTGCGACTGCCGGACGAACCGCTGATGCTGGTGGACCGGATCGTGGCGCTGGAGGGGGAGGCCCGCTCCATGACCAGCGGCCGGGTCGTGACCGAACATGACATCCATCCCGACGCCTGGTACCTGGACGGCGGACGGATTCCGACCTGCATCGCGGTCGAGGCCGGCCAGGCCGACCTGTTCCTGTCCGGCTACCTGGGGATCGACTTCATCACCCGCGGCCTGGCGGTCTACCGCCTGCTGGACGCGGTCGTCACCTTTCACCGCGGGCTGCCGGGACCGGGCGAGACGATCCATTACGATATCCGCATCGAACGATTTTTCCGCCAGGGTGACACTTACCTGTTCCGCTTCCGCTTCGATGCCACGGTCAATGGCCAGCCGTTGTTGACCATGCGCGACGGCTGCGCCGGATTCTTCACCAGCCAGGCCCTGGAGGCCGGCCAAGGGATCGTGCGGCCGGCCATCGACCTGCGCCCGACCAGCGGCATCCGCCCCGACGACTGGCGGGAACTGGCGCCGCTGGCGGTCGAGAGCTACGATGCCGCCCAACTGGACCGCCTGCGTGCCGGCGACCTGCCGGGCTGTTTCGGCCCGCTCTTCGCAGGGCTCAACCTGACCCGGCCGCTGACTATTCCCGGCGGACGGATGCAGCTGGTGCACCGGGTGATCGAGATCAACCCGACCGGCGGACGCTACGGCCTGGGACAAATCCGGGCCGAAGCCGATATTCATCCCGACGACTGGTTCATCACCTGCCACTTCGTCGACGACCGGGTCATGCCCGGCACGCTGATGTACGAATGCTGCATGCACACGCTGCGCATCTACCTGCTGCGCATGGGCTGGGTGGCCGAAAGCGCCGGCTCGGCCTGGGAACCGCTGCCGGGAATCGCCAGCAAGCTCTGCTGCCGCGGCCAGGTGCTGGAAACGACCCGGGTCGTTACCTACGAGGTCAGCATCCGCGAACTGGGCTACGGCCCGGAGCCGTACAGCATCGTCGATGCACTGATGTACGCCGACGGCAAGCCGATCGTGGAAATCACCAACATGTCGGTGCGCCTGACCGGCACGACCCGTGAAAAATTGACTGCTATGTGGGGTGGGCATGCTCTGACCCATCCCCCTCCTGACCTCCCCCTTGAAGGGGGAGGAACAATAATACTCCCTCCCCTTCAAGGGGAGGGTTGGGGTGGGGATGGGGTAAATTGCCGCAAACCGGCCCTCTACACCAAGCAGCAGATCCTGGCCTACAGTAACGGCAATCCCTCGGAGGGTTTCGGGGAACCGTACCGGATCTTCGACAGTGGCCGCAAGATCGCCCGCCTGCCCGGCCCTCCCTTCCAGTTCATGGACCGGGTCACGGGCCTCAAGGGCGAACCGTGGCGGATGACCGCCGGGGCCATGGCCGAGGCGCAGTACGACATCCCGGCCGACGCCTGGTATTTCGCTGTCGAGCGCCAGCCACGCATGCCCTTCGCGGTGCTGCTGGAAGCCGCGCTGCAACCCTGCGGCTGGCTGGCGGCCTACGTCGGTTCGGCCCTGACCAGCCCCAGCGACATCTCCTTCCGCAACCTGGGGGGAAATGCGATCCAGCACCGCCCGGTCACACCGGAGAGCGGCACGCTGACCTGCAGCGCCACGATGAAGAAGGTCGCCACCAGCGGCGGCATGATCATCCAGGAATTCGACTTCTCGGTAGCGGACCGCCACGGCATCCTCTACGAGGGGGACACGATGTTCGGCTTCTTCTCGAAAGAGGCCCTGGCGGCCCAGGTCGGCATCCGGGACGCAAAGCCATACCAGCCTACCAGGCCGGAGGCTGAGCGGGGCCAAAGCCTGCCCTACCCGCAAACGGCGCCATTCCCGGACACGCAGCTGCGGATGATCGACCGGATCGAGCTATTTGTGGCGGATGGCGGCCCGGCCGGACTCGGCTATCTGCGCGGTGTCAAGGATGTGGATCCGGAGGAGTGGTTCTTCAAGGCCCATTTCTACGAGGATCCGGTCACACCCGGCTCGCTGGGGCTGGAGTCGTTCCTGCAGCTGGCCAAGTTAGCCGCGGTGCAGCGCTGGGGCTGGAACCCCGGTGACACGCTGGCCGCCGTGGCGCTGGAAAAACGGCACCGCTGGCTCTATCGCGGGCAGATTGTGCCGGCCAACAGCAAGGTCACGGTGGAGTGCTGGATCACCGCCGTCGATGAACATACGCGCACACTGACCGCCGACGGCTTCCTGTCGGTGGATGGCAAGACTATTTACCAGATGAATGATTTTTCGGTACGGATGGAG